>JAHHUJ010000011.1 GCA_020024075.1 Psychrobacter sp. | reverse complement strand
ATAATGGTAAGGGACTAGATCGAACCGCAATCTATGAATGGGCCAGTCAGATTGCTAAGCTGCATAATGAAGGCAAAGAGGTGATATTGGTCTCATCTGGTGCTGTGGCTGAGGGTTTGGTTAGAATGGGACTGGATGAGCGCCCTAAGAAGTTAGAAGCGTTACAGGCCTGTGCGGCTATTGGGCAAATGGGGCTCATAGAGACTTGGTCATCAGCCTTGATTCAGAGCGGAGTACGCAGTGCTCAGATTCTATTAACCCATGAAGATTTGTCCAATCGTCAACGTTATCTGAATACGGCCAATACTTTACACAAGCTTTTGGCATGGCGAGTGTTGCCAGTTATTAATGAGAACGACACCATTACGGTGGATGAAATTAAATTTGGTGACAATGATACCTTAGGCGCAATGGCCGCAGCTATGGTCAGTGCCGATCTTTATATCATCTTAACCGACCAAGATGGTGTGTTTACTGATAACCCTCGCAAAAACCCTGATGCAAAAATGATTCGCCAAGAGCGTGCAATGGCAGATTATTTATTTGATATTGCTGGGGAGGGCGGTAAGCTTGGTAGTGGAGGTATGCTGACCAAGATTAGAGCTGGTAGATTGGCTGCTATGGGTGGCTGTCCAACGGTAATTGCTAATGGTAGCTTAGATAAAGTAATTACCCGTATTGTTGAGGGCGAGTCAGTAGGGACGTTATTGCAGACCAACCAAGCTGACAAAATTATTGCCCGTAAGCAGTGGTTAGCGGCGCATTTGAGAATGGCCGGGACTTTATTTATTGATTCAGGAGCTGTGAACGCCATTACCGTCCAAGGTAAGAGTTTATTACCTGTGGGTGTGGTAGATATTCAAGGTGATTTTGATGAAGGCGACGTGGTTGCAGTAGTCGATGAGACAACCAAAGAGCGTATTGCAGTAGGTCAAGTCAACTTCTCTTCGGAAGAAGCCAGACGTGTGGCACGTAAAAGAACCCAAAGCTTTGACAAAATTTTGGGAGAGTCCGAGGAACGTGTGGTTATGATACACCGTGATGATATGGCTATTTTGAATAAATAAGCGCCATAAGGTGTGGAGTGCGGTATAACCTGATACCATTGATAGGTCATAAACGGTTCCCCCTATACATTTTGATTATAATTTAGGACTTTAAAGAGATAATAATGTCTATAATGAATTCTGATTCTGTTAACAACCCTCACAACTTTGCTCCGCTGAAGAATGATCGCCTACTTAAAGCGTTACGCTTCGAAGAAGTAGACATGACGCCAGTATGGATGATGCGCCAAGCTGGTCGTTATCTTCCAGAATACAAGGCCACGCGAGCAGAAGCTGGTGATTTTATGAGTCTGTGCAAAGACACTGCTCGTGCGACAGAAGTCACTATACAGCCTTTACGACGTTTTGATTTAGACGCCGCTATTTTATTCAGTGATATTTTAACCATTCCAGATGCCATGGGTTTAGGGCTGTATTTCGAAACTGGGGAAGGTCCAAAGTTTAAGCGTACTTTACGTACCGAAGCGGACTTTAACCAACTTGAACCATTTAAAGCGGCTGACTCATTAAGCTATGTCATGGATGCCGTTACCAGTATTCGCAAAGAGTTAAATGGCTTGGTTCCTTTATTTGGATTCTCAGGTAGTGCTTGGACTTTAGCAACTTATATGATTGAAGGTGGCAGCTCAAAAGACTACCGCTATACTAAAGGACTGCTTTATAGTAAGCCTGAATTCCTACATCAAATCCTAGATCATGTTACTACGGCTATCATTGATTATCTGGATGCACAAATTTTGGCAGGTGCGCAGCTTGTTCAGCTATTTGATAGCTGGGGTGGGGTGTTAGCACACCGTGAATTTGAGGAGTTTTCGCATAAGTACAATAAGCGTGTGGTTGCTGAGCTTAAACAGCGCCATCCTGACATCCCTGTGGTAGTATTTACCAAAGGGGGCGGAGTATGGCTAGATATCCAAGCAGACTCTGAAGCGGATTGCTTAGGCCTAGACTGGACTATGCCATTAGATAAAGCTAGAGCTATCTTAGCTGATAGCAATAAGCAAATTGCGGTACAAGGTAACTTAGACCCAGCTACACTTTATGGCTCACCTGAGCTAATCCGTCAATCAGCAAATAATATGCTTGATGATGCTTATGCTGCTGGTGTAAAAACAGGTTACATAGCTAACTTAGGTCATGGCATTACTCAGTGGGTAAATCCAGATAATGCCAAAGTATTCATTGATGCAGTACACGACTACAAGCTATAAGTGCTATCAGCTATAAATAACACAATTAGCTATAAACAATAATTAGCTATAAATATAGCTTGCATGAAAACTGAAGTGATAAAAAATAGGCTTATTTATATAAGCCTATTTTGTAATGAGTTATTTAACAATTAATTGGCTTCAAATAAATGCAATTAATTAAGGCTAATGCTGTCAGATTTAATGCATTGAATAGCTGAAGCGGATAACGTAAACTTTAAAAATTGCATGACTCTTTGCAAAATAACGATTATATTTATCAAAGTTAGATTAAATAGTAAGCAGGATTTTATTTAATCGGCTTTTAATCAATCAGGTAGGATAGGATATGTTACAAGCAGCCATTGTTGGTGGAACGGGATACACAGGCGTTGAGCTTATAAGATTGTTATCTTCTCACCCGGAGGTAACCATTAAATGGTTAACTTCACGAACAGAAGCAGGCAAGCCTGTCGCCAGTATTTTTCCAAGCTTAAGAGGCATATCTGACTTAACTTATAGCGACTTAGGAGAAGGGACGTTAGAGGCCCTGACTTCTTGTGATGTGGTGTTTTTTGCAACGCCTCATGGTGTGGCCATGCAACAGGCTGAAGCGTTAGTAGCCGCAGGTGTGAAGGTTATCGATTTGGCTGCTGACTTTAGACTGCAGTCATTGCAGTCATTTGAGAAGTGGTACAAGCATAAGCATGCTTGCCCAGAGCTGCTAAAACAAGCGGCTTATGGCTTGCCAGAGATTAACCGTGATGCCATAAAAAATGCAAAGGTTATTGGTAATCCAGGCTGCTACCCAACTACTGCAATTTTAGGTTTAAAACCTATCATTGAAGCTCAAAACGCTAAGGGTGAAGCCGTTATAGAATCGCGGATTATTATTGATGCAAAATCTGGTGTTTCAGGGGCAGGGCGTCAAGCCAAGCTAAATTTAAACTATGCTGAAACCACAGACAACTTCAATGCTTATGGGGTGGCAGGTCACCGTCATCTACCTGAAATTGAGCAAGGGGTACATGAGTTACTGCAAAGCAAATTCACCCACAACATTCGCTTTCTACCTCATTTAGTGCCTATGATTCGGGGTATGTTTACTACCATTCACTTGGGATTAACGGATGCAGGTTGCGAGCTGGACTTGCAGCAAATTTATGAACAAACCTATCAAAATGAAAAGTTCATTGATGTTTTACCATCAGGTGAGTTCCCAGATACACGTAGCGTAAGAGCGAGCAATAGACTTAGAATCGCAGTGCACCAAGATAACGATACTAAATCTGCGACTATTTTGGTGGTACAAGATAACTTGGTTAAAGGGGCAGCAGGTCAGGCCGTTCAATGTATGAATGTCATGTTCGGATTTGACGAGGCTTTGGGCTTAAATCATATTCCTGTGGTTCCTTAATTTGATATTTATGAGATTAGGTTAGTTAGGATAAAGGTTTGTATTTTTTATCTTTATCTTAACTGTTTATTGGTCATAAATTATTTTTAGAATCAAAGTTTTAACTGTTGCTGTATATTACGATATGCTTGTTTATTTAAGTTGTTATCAATAATCTACGACATAAACAATACATTGAAGCTAATCTGTTGTTAGTTATTAGTTGGAGATTTAGGTATAATACGTTGCCTTAAATCAGCCTTAGAACATGGCGGCTTAACTAATTGCCGATTCACAAGATACGAGTCTAGAACACATGTCCACCGAAATCAGCAAATCCACTGCGAAAAATGTGAAGCGATCATCTCAAGCTGTGATGAGTCCGCTGATATTGGTATTATTTGCGAGCGCAGTATTATTAACGGGCATTATAGCCACTGCTTTTGGCCATAAATTTGGTTATTATCGAGGCTATCAGGCATCGCAAAATGATACGAAACTTAAAGGTGATGCACAGCAATTAACAGCTGAAGATATCCAGAAGCTTAGACAGAACGTTCAGTTGTTAACCAGCCAGTTAAATACAGCAAAACAAGAACGTGATATTAGCCTTAATAACTTAGGACAAATGCGTCAAGATATCCAAGAGTTAGAGGTGAAAAATCTGCAACTAATTCAGTTAAATGAAGTTTATGCTGATAGAGTGGTAGAGCAAGGCGGCTTGCCGTTACAAGTGGTAGGCGCGATGATGGAGCCATTACCAGAGAATGCTTTCGAGTATCGTTTTGATGTGGCAATGTTGGCCAAAGATGGTCATCAACATAGCCTAAAACCAACGTTAACTTTATTGGATGAAGAGAGCTTGGTTCAAGTACCTCTAGAGCCAAGTATCTATGATATTAAGGGTATTGCTCGTATTCGTGGCCGTTTTGTGATGCCAAAAGGTTTCAGTCCAAAACAAGCTAAGTTGACTCTTGAATCTAATGGGCAGGAAGTTGAGCAGATTTATAATTGGCAGTTATCTAGTCCAGTAGAGAAGATGCCACTTTCTTTGTCAGAGATTCCAGAGACCGATCAACGCCCTGTTAAATAGAGTAAAGGTAATACAATAGAGTAAAGTAAAGTAAAGTAGAGTAGAGTAAAGTAAAGGTAATACAGAGTGGCTGACAGCTATTCTTGATTGAACAAAACTTTTTTCGAAATAGATTATTATGAATAAAAGTACCAGTATCACCTCTCAGCAGAATCCGCAAAACTCAGCAGATTGGCATCATCCCGCTACTCTGCCTATTTTGCATCCTCTAAAAACGCTTCCTTCTAAATTAATAGACGATGAAGAGGAAGAAGATGGCGAAGTAGAGGTTATGGTTGCTGATCCTGAGCTTGCTGAGCCACCAATGTATGCAGTGGTAATGTATAACGATGATTATACGCCAATGGAATTTGTGGTGTATATTCTACAATCTGAATTTCGCCATGATACTCATACAGCGGTTGAGATTATGCTAAATATTCATCATGAAGGTCGTGGTATTGCGGGTATTTATCCAAAAGATATTGCAGAAACTAAAGCCAAAAAAGTCAATCAAACTGCTCGGAAGGAAGGCTATCCTTTATTAACCCAAATCGAGCCTCATCAAAGCTAGTCTAGCTAGTCTAAAAACCTCAATCGTAAATCATAATCTAGCCCAAAGCCTATTTTTAGCCCCATACTTTAGCTAACTCCTCAATAACTCATTGAAATACAGACATAAATCTTTGTTTGTTTTGAGTGCTTGTAGCCAATATTATTACTAATGCGACTTGATATTTAGGGTATGCAACCCTATTTAGTTAATATGTGGCTAAGTTCTAAGTTACAAAAATACTGTGATATAAATAATATCATATTCATAAACTACCCAAATTCCCTATTAACTTGTTATAGTTAACTGGCTTGCATAAAAAACTCTTATAAAGATCTTAGCAAATAAAAAATTACAATATGGACAGGACACCTATATGTTAAGTCGTCATCTCGAAGTTTCCTTGCGTCTCGCCATGACGTTGGCTCGACAAAAGTCACACGAGTATCTAACGGTTGAGCACTTATTGCTTGCCTTGTTAGAAAATAATAATGCTGCCACTACCTTAAAGGCTTGTGGGGCAGATATTGCGAGCTTACGCTCAGATCTTGAAGCTTATATCGAAAAACACACGCCCACCTTGGATGCTGACTTAGAGCAAACACCTCAAGCTACTCAAAGCTTTGATCGCATCTTACAGCGTGCTATTTTCCATGTACAATCTATTGGTTCAGGTAGATTGGTACAAGGTTCAGATATTCTAGTGTCTATGTTCTCAGAGCATGATACTTATGCCGTGTATTTACTAAAAAAACAGGGGGTTAGTCGCCTTGAATTAACCCAGTACTTATCTCATGGCAATGACGGAGATGAGACTCGAGATTCAGGCTCTGAATCTGAGACTGGAGAAGGTAAAGGGGCTAGACTAAAAAAAGATCCTCTGACTGAATTTGCCCAAAACTTAAACAAAAGAGCAGCGGAAGGCAAAACAGATCCATTAATTGGTCGTAGCAGCGAAATTGAGCGTACAGCCCAAGTCTTGTGTCGCCGCCGAAAAAACAATCCATTGTTAGTGGGCGATCCTGGGGTGGGTAAAACCTCAATTGCTGAGGGCTTAGCTTGGCTAATTATAAATAATAAAGCACCTAAGCCACTACAAGGCTGTGTTATTTACAGTCTAGATATAGGCTCTTTAATAGCGGGTACTAAGTATCGTGGTGATTTTGAGAAGCGTATGAAAGCGCTGCTTGAAGCCTTAAAAGCCAAGCCAAATGCTATCTTATTCATTGATGAAATCCATATGATTATCGGAGCTGGCTCTTCAATGAGTAGCAATATGGATGTATCAAACTTGATCAAACCGGCGTTGGCTAATGGTGAGCTAAGATGTATCGGTTCTACTACCTTTACTGAGTATCGTCAGGTTTTTGAAAAAGATCATGCTTTATCGCGTCGTTTCCAGAAGATTGATGTTAATGAGCCGAGCATTGAAGATAGCATAGAAATTCTACGTGGTTTAAAACCGCGTTATGAAGAGTTTCATAATGTGGAATATACCGATGCTGCGTTAGTAAGTGCCGTTAAGTTATCTGCTAAGTATATTCATGACCGATTCTTACCTGATAAAGCCATTGATGTGATTGATGAAGCTGGAGCTTATAAACGTTTAGGTATTATGCCAGAGGCTGATCAAGAAGATGAAAATCAGTTAATTGCTGAGCTTAACAAAACTGAGAGCGCAGATTATGAGGCTGATACTGAGGCTGAACTAGAAGCAGATAAGAGTGGTTTAGAGCAAGCAGCTGCTACTGACTTTGATACAGAAGAGGGGTTAGAAGACGAAGCTGAAACTTTAGATGACAGTGCAGAATCTGAGGGTGACGCTTTGGAGAAAGCTCGCCCTGAACCAGAAGTCATTGATGTAGCAGACATCGAGGCAATTATCTCTAAATTAGCCCGTATTCCACCTAAGTCTGTATCTAATGATGATAAGTCATTGTTACAGTACTTAGAGCGTGACTTAAATCGTTTGGTATTCGGTCAAAAAGAAGCTATTAAGACCTTATCTGATGCGATTAAATTATCAAGAGCGGGTCTGAAGCCTTCAGACAAACCGATTGGATCCTTTATGTTTGCTGGTCCAACAGGGGTTGGTAAAACGGAAGTTTCTAAGCAGTTGGCCAACCTATTGGGCATTGAGCTGGTACGTTTTGATATGTCAGAGTATATGGAAGCGCACACTGCCTCACGTCTAATTGGTGCTCCACCAGGTTATGTTGGCTTTGATCAAGGGGGTTTATTAACCGAAAAAATCAATCAGCATCCGCATTGTGTGTTATTGCTAGATGAGATTGAAAAAGCGCATCCAGATGTCTTTAACTTGCTACTACAAGTGATGGATCATGGGACGCTAACGGATAATAATGGCCGTGTTGCTAGCTTCAAGCAAGTTATCTTGATTATGACCACCAACGTTGGGGCTGAAAACATTAGCCGTGCGTCAATGGGCTTTACGAAGCAAGATCACAGTAAGGACAATACCGAAGCTTTAAATCGGGTGTTTACTCCTGAGTTCCGTAACCGTTTGGATGCGATTATTCAGTTTAACCCGCTAGATCCTTCAATTGTTATCTCAGTGGTAGATAAGTTCTTAGTAGAGCTTCAAGCACAGTTGGATGATAAGCAAGTGGTATTAGAAATTGATGATGCAGTGCGTGAGTACTTAGCAGACAAAGGTTACGACCGTCTGATGGGGGCTCGTCCAATGCAGCGTTTGATTCAAAACGAAATCAAAAAACCACTGGCGAACATGGTGTTGTTCGGAGACTTATCAGAGGGCGGGGCAGTTCATGTCACCTTGAATGATGAACCCTTTGAAAGTCCGATTGATAATGATGATAAAGCGGCTGCTGAGGGTAGCCGTATCCTTCTGACAGTGGTAGAACAACACGGTCAGCGTGGTGTTGAATACGCTGAAGGCTAGGTCTTGATAAGATCTTGCTGATATAATCGTGGTAATTTTATTATGGTATTGCAAAAAAGAGGTTAGCCCAAGGTTGACCTCTTTTTTTATCCTGATATTGAAGTCTATAATGACTCTGAAATTTGTCCATCACCCCTAATTATATAAAGAGTATCCTTATGCAGTTATTTGACTCCGAACAACCACAAAAAAGCGAAGCTGAAAAGCAAGCCATCTTAGCACGAGTACAAATGCCTGAGGACTGGAAGCTGGCATTGGCTGATGAGCTGACCTCACAGAATATGGATAACTTACGAGATTTTTTGAGGCAGGAGTATGGGTCTGGCAAAAGCATCTATCCTAAGGCCAGTCAAATGTTCAATGCCTTTAACCTTACTCCATTATCGGAGGTAAAAGTGGTGATTTTAGGGCAGGACCCCTATCATGGACCCGGTCAGGCAATGGGTTTGTCTTTTTCTGTGCCCAAGATGATTCCGATGCCGCCCTCACTACGTAATATTGTAAAAGAAATGGCAGATGACATTGGTACCGTTCCGCCCAAGCATGGCGATTTAACCCATTGGGCAAAGCAGGGCGTACTACTGCTAAATGCCTCTTTGACAGTGCAAGAAGGGAATGCCGGTAGCCACCAAGGCAAAGGGTGGGAGCAGTTTACCGATGCAGTAATCGATGTGGTCAATGAGCAAACCTCAAATACGGTATTTATCCTGTGGGGCAGTAAGGCTAAGCTTAAAGGCAAGTTCATTGATACCGAAAAGCATTTGATTTTATCGGCAGTGCACCCCTCACCATTAGCAGCCAATAGAGGCGGCTTCTTTGGCTCTAAGCCATTCTCAAAAGCCAATGAGTATTTGGTACAACATGGCAAAACAGCCATTGATTGGCAATTGCCACAATAACTGTTTGGGAAGTTTAAGCTTTGCTCTAGTTTATGCTTTGTCTTAATATGCAACCTGTGTAATAAACGCTGATTAAAAGCCAGATAAATGATTAATATAAAACGGTTACAACCACAGATAAAGCCCAGTAGTTATAGCAGCTATTTATCCGCTGCCAACTATTGGTCACTCAGTGACGTTGAGTTTATGCAAGCGGCTTTGGCTTTGGCCAAACAAGGGGCAGCCAAAGAAGAGGTTCCTGTTGGGGCAGTATTGGTGCATGAAGGCCGTATTATTGGAGAGGGTTTTAATCAGCCCATACTGAGCTGCGATCCCACTTCTCATGCCGAAATAGTGGCACTTCGAGAGGCGTGTAACGGCTTACAAAATTATAGATTGCCCGCGGATACAACGTTATATGTTACTTTAGAGCCTTGTACTATGTGTCTTGGGGCATTGATACATGCAAGGCTAGCAAGGCTAGTATTTGCCACACAAGAGCCGCGGGCAGGTATGGTGGGTAGTCAGTTAAACTTAGCAGAGATGGATTTTTATAATCATAAGATCAAGGTAAGCTCTGGCTTATTGCAACCTGAGAGCCAACAGATATGAAAATCTTTTTTTAAGGCAAGACGTAATAAAAAAAAGAACAAATAGTTTTAAAGAAATAGCGTTATAACGCTAGTTTCATAAAAACAGTAATTGCTTAAGAACAATAATTGCATAAGATAAGTGGGTAACAGAATTGCTGAAAAAATAACAAAGCAAATTTTGTGTATAAATCGTTAATATTATCTAGTGATACGCTCCTTTATTTGTTATAATCTTGCACTATTTGCGTTTACAGAGTTATTAACAGTCTTATTTCTTAACCTGTTATCCAAAACTGTACTCCAAATAACACTAAAAATTGAGCATTTAATTGGCCAAAATAGCCAGTTATAATTCGCAAAATGAAAGCTAGAAGACTTAGAGCTGGCGAATTTAGATCTAGCAAACTTAATGCAGCAGTAGGTGGTAAAAAGATGAGCTTTCCTGTTATTACAATTGATGGCCCAAGTGGCGCAGGAAAAGGCACTGTTTGTCTAAAACTGGCTCAAGCTTTAAATTATCGGTTACTAGACTCTGGAGCGCTTTACCGTATTGTCGGCCTAAAAGCTTTCGAAGCGGGTTTGCTGGCTGAGCAAGAGTTGACAGCGGTAGACGAAGACAATATCGCTAATTTAACGGCTCAGTTAGATATTCAATTTATCCCACGAGACAGTGGTAAAGTTGATATCGTAGTCGATGGCAATAATGTCGCCGGTGAAATACGCAATGAGACTGTGGGTGGCTATGCTTCTAGAGTGGCAGCTTTACCTAAGGTGCGAGCGGCACTATTGGAGCTGCAGCAGAATATGGCTAATTATTCAGGCCTTATTGCGGATGGTCGGGATATGGGAACGGTAGTCTTTCCTAATGCCGATGCCAAAGTATATTTGACTGCCAGTGCAGAAGCTAGAGCTGAACGCCGAGTAGCACAGCTAAAGCAAGCGGGACAAAGTGCAGATTACGAAGCTATCTTAAGTAGCATAAAGCAGCGTGATGAGCGTGATGAAAATCGTAGTGTTGCTCCTTCAAAGCCAGCTGAAGATGCTTTATTATTAGACAGCTCCAAATTGGATGCTGAAGCGGTTTATATACAAATCAAAAAATTCTGCCAAACCAAGGGTATTTGTTTTAGCGAATAAGCTAAAGTTAGCAAATCAGGCAGATTGCCAAACTTAAACTTATCTTTTGAGTGGTTTAGTTTTGGTTTTACCCTAACAAATTTAATGTTTTTTCAAATGAAGATAATAAGAGCAAAACCAGCGTCAATCTTTTATCTTCATTAACTTGAACCGTACTGTGCTGGACAGGATACGGCTATATTAAGGTAATCATAATGGAATCATTTGCTGAACTATTTGAAGCGAGTCTAGAAGAGCAGGGTCTTGATATTGAGCGTGGCTCAGTTATCAGCGGTGCTGTTGTAGCAATCGATAGCGATTGGATTACAGTTGACACTGGTTTAAAGTCTGAGGGTGTGGTAGCTCGTGAAGAGTTCTTAGACGAAAATGGCGAGCTTGAAGTAGCAGTGGGCGATAGCGTTGATGTTGTTGTTGAAGCTGTTGACAACGGTATGGGTCAAACCCTACTGTCACGTGAAAAAGCAAAACGTGTTGAGACATGGAATGCGCTTGAGAAACTATTTGAAGGCGATGAAATTGTTAAAGGTATCATCTCAAGCAAAGTAAAAGGTGGTTTTACTGTTGATGTTGGTTCAGTACGTGCTTTCTTACCAGGTTCATTAGTTGATGTTCGTCCAATCCGTGACACTACGCACCTTGAAGGCAAAGAACTAGAATTCAAAATTATTAAACTAGACCAAAAACGCAACAACGTAGTTGTTAGCCGTAAAGCGGTTATGGAAGCTGAAAACTCAGCTGAGCGTGAAGAGCTACTTAATAAGCTTGAAGAAGGTATCGAAGTTGAAGGTATCGTTAAAAACTTAACTGACTACGGTGCATTCGTTGACCTAGGTGGTATTGACGGTCTACTACACATTACTGATATGGCATGGCGCCGTATTAAGCACCCATCAGAAGTGGTTGAAGTGGGTCAAGATCTTAAAGTTAAAGTACTTAAGTTTGACCGTGAGCGCAACCGCGTAAGCCTAGGTCTAAAACAACTAGGTACAGATCCTTGGGATAACGTAAGCGGTACTTACCCAGTAGGTAGCATTGTTAAAGCTCGTGTAACTAACCTAACTGATTATGGTTGTTTCGCTGAGATTTCTGACGGTATCGAAGGTCTAGTACACGTTTCAGAAATGGATCACACTAACAAAAACATTCACCCATCTAAAGTAGTTCAGATTGGTGACGAAGTTGACGTTATGATCCTAGATATCGACGAAGAACGTCGTCGTATCAGCTTAGGTATCAAGCAAACTCTACCAAACCCATGGGAAGAGTTCGACAAGAAATATGACCGTGGCGATAAGCTAACTGGTACTATCAAGTCAATCACTGACTTCGGTATCTTTATCGGTCTTGACGGTGGTATCGATGGTCTAGTTCACCTATCTGATATCTCTTGGAACGAAGCTGGCGAAGAAGCTATCCGTAACTACAACAAAGGCGACACTGTTGAAGCTATGGTTCTATCAGTTGACGCTGAAGCTAACCGTATCAGCTTAGGTATCAAGCAGTTAAGCTCTGATCCATTCAACGAGTACCTAGTAGCTAACGATCGTGGTTCTATCGTTACTGGTACGGTTAAAGAAGTAGACGCTAAAGGTGCAGTAATCACATTAGCTGACGAAGTTGAAGGTTACTTACGTGCCTCTGAAATCCAACGTGACAAAGTTGAAGATGCTACTAAACATCTAAACGTAGGTGACACTGTTGAAGCGAAAATCATCAGCGTTGACCGTAAATCACGTGGTATCAGCTTATCTATCAAAGCTAAAGATGAAGCGGAAGAGCGTCAAGCTATCAAAGAGCTTGGTAGCACTCAAGCGGCTCCAGAAGCACAGCCAAAAACTATTGGTGACTTAATCAAAGAGCAAATGCAAGAAGACTAATCTTTGATAAATAACTAATAGCTATAAGCTGTTAAAAAAGGGAGTACCTTCGGGTGCTCCCTTTTTTATGGTTAGTATTTATGGTCAATGGTTTGATTTTTTTTGATAAATTTAAATAATAGTTCCACAGATGCCGTAACTTATGATTTAATATCAATATGCTATAAGATGTGCTAATTTACAAAGTAGAAGGTATGCCTTAGGTTTTGCAGTGCTATTTTGTAGTTCGCTAAAATAGCCATTATCATATGAATGATGGTATTTGCTTATAAGGTTGTTAAAGAATCTTATAAGGGTGTTAAAGGACTATATCTTTAAAGATATTTCAACTAATAATTAAGGTCACAAGGATATGACAGAAGTTATAAATAAATCAGATTTAATTCAGGACGTTTCTGCGCGTTGCGACTACATCTCTGATACAGATGTCGATGAGGCAGTTAGAGAGATTATTGAATTGCTTTCTGAAAAACTAATTGAAAACAATCGCATTGAAGTTAGAGGGTTTGGAACTTTTTGTTTACATCATCGTGAAGCTCGTCAGGGCCGTAATCCTAAGACAGGAGAGAAGGTTTTGGTGCCACAAAAATCCATTCCTCATTTTAAACCAGGAAAAGCATTACGTGAAGGTGTTAATGATAAATGGATGTAAACGTAATAGCTTTAATGATATCCTGTAACTCTTATTTTTTATATGTTAATTACATTAGGTGCTTGACTTGAAAGCTCGATTTAGATCATTATCACGCTTTACCCGTAACCCTGCTATTCTATTGATTCTTATCGCTTCACTACCATTAGTTGCTTATGCAGCTGGTGGTAGTTCTGCTGATACCGCCATCCAAACCTCTGCTTACGGTGTTCACGTTGCCTTGCTGATAACCTTTGTGGTGTTGTCAGTATCTGTCTCTTTTATCTGTTCGGTATCTGAAGCTGCGTTATTGACTATGACGCCTTCCTATGTGGCCTCAATAGCAGAAGAGAATCCAAAAAAATCGGCGATGTTAAAAGAAGTCAAGATAGATAAAATTGATCAGTCTATCGCTGCTATTTTGACCTTAAACACAGTAGCGCATACTGTGGGTTCTTTAGGGGCAGGTGCTCAGGCTACAATTGTCTTCGGAAATGAGTGGTTTGGTGTATTTTCTGCATTCATGACCCTTTTAATATTAATTGGTTCGGAGATTATTCCTAAAACTATCGGTACGGTATATTGGAGACAGATATCAGGACCGGTTGCCTACTTTGTTAAGGCCATTATATTTTTCTTATACCCGCTGATTTGGGTATCTGAAAAGATTACTAAGCTTCTAACCCGAGGCAAAAAAGCTCACACTTTTAGTCGTAATGAATTTGCCGCCTTGGCCAGTGTCGGTGAGCAGTCGGGTCAAATAGATCCTTTAGAGTCGCGTATTATTAGAAACCTTCTGGCCTTTGGGGCGATTAAGGTGGAAGATATTATGACGCCAAGATCGGTGATGCATGCCTTTGATCAGTCGATCACTGTTGCTGAACTATTGGCAAACCGACCTAAGCTGATGTTTTCTCGTTTGCCCATCTATGATGAAGATTTGGATAAAGTCACTGGCTTTGTTTTAAAATCAGACATTTTATTGGCAAAAGCCAATAATCACATGGACAAGCCGTTAGAGAGCTATAAGCGTGAAATTACCTTCGTATTCTCTAAGATGAAGTTGTTTGATTTACTAGACTTAATGCTAAATAGCCGTATTCATATTGCTATTACGGTAGGGGAGTATGGCGAGGTCAAGGGCTTAGTAACATTAGAAGATGTGTTAGAGACGCTGCTTGGTTTAGAGATTGTCGATGAAGTTGATAGAGTAGAGGATATGCAGGCCTTAGCTCGTCAAATGATGCAGCGCCGTTCAGCACGCTTAGGTATGTCAGTCGAAAATGATGATGATCATGATGAACAATGATGAGTTGAGTAAAGATGAGTTGAGTAAAGATAAAGCAACTCATTTTAGTTTGTGACTAAATATTACAAGGCGTTAATAATCAGCTAGGATAAGCCTACTTTAAATATAGTAGTATAGATAAGATAGGCTAAGACATTTAGAACAACTATAGCGACAGTCTTCAGCTTAAATTCACGAATATTATATTAAGGAAGTTACGATGAAGAGTTTATTTGGCTCTAGAAAGTCTTTAGCTGGTGCTTTGGCTCCAGTAGCTATGATTGCTGCGGTTAGCTTTGCTGCCACGTCTGCTCAAGCAGCAATCAATGAAGCTGCTGTTCAAGATTATGCCACTCAAATGAAGCAAGCAGCCAACAGCAAAAGTGTCAGCAAGGTGTCAAGTTTAGTGGCAGATGAGGCTTTAATCTCACTATCACGCCGTGGTAAAACTACCAGCTTAGATAAAGCGGCTTACTTAAAGCTTTTGCAAGATAGTTGGTCAAGATCTAGCAACTATAGTTATGATATCTCTATATCTAATATAGTGATTAGTGGCCAGCAGGCCAAGGCTGATGTCAAAACGGTAGAAACTTGGGAAAAAGATGGTGAGCAGCACACTATGAAAACCACTTCTCGAGCCACATTGAAATCTGACAATAACAATGCTGTACTTTTAAGAGCAGTGTCACAAGTGACTATTGAATAAGATACCTTGATTATCCATTTTGAAAAAGTTTGTAATATTTACAAACTTTTTCGTTTTTTGTATTGATGAAAATGCTGATATACTCAAGCGTTGAGAAGCTGCCCATTAGTTAAAGTTATTGGTAATACTCGTTGCTATCTAAAAGCTACTATACTTTGCAGCAAGACATTGTTTTTATTTACTCTGAAAGTCTATTTTATTAATTATAAAACTGTTTATTCACTTATTACTCTGGGTTGTTATTGTCATGAACTTTAGAAATACCACTATTCAATTTTGTAAGTTACCTTTAGTTATTGCTATTGGCTCAGTTATTTTAGCTGGCTGTAACAGCACAGCACCAGTACAAGGTACACAACAGGTGGCTCGTGTCCCCGTTGCACAAAATGAAGCGGTATCTAATGTTCCTGCTACTGGATACAGTACCTCTTTATTAGATGATGAAAGCTTAGCAGAGTTAGAGAATTTGCTAGAAGCCACCGATATGAAAATGGTGGAAGACGATAAGCTGGCTATTCAGCAGTATGGTAACTTATGGGATAGGATGCGTGCTGGATTTCGCATGAGCCATAATTATGGTTATGGTCAGCAGCAAAGAATTGATGCTCAGAAAAACTGGTTTATTAGCCGTCAAGAATATATCAACCGTCTAACCGCACGTGCGAGTCGTTACTTGTATCACACTGTTCGCGAAGCTGAACGTCGCAATATCCCAACAGAGCTGGCTTTATTGCCTGTCATTGAAAGCTCTTACGACCCAACAGGTACTAGTAATGCAGCGGCTGCTGGCTTATGGCAGTTCATTCCGAGTACGGGTCGTATCTATGGTCTAACTCAGACCCCAACTTATGATGGTCGCCGCGACGTTATTGAATCGACGCGTGCAGCTTATGACTTCTTAACGTCACTACACAACCAGTTTGGCAGTTGGGAGCTGGCTTTAGCGGCTTATAACGCAGGTCCAGGTAGGATTCAAAGAGCCATTGATGCCAACCGTGCCAGAGGCCTGCCTACTGATTACTGGTCGTTGTCATTGCCTACTGAGACCATGCACTACGTACCTAGATTCATGGCCGTGGCACAAATTGTAAAAGACACCAATCAATACAGTATTTATTTACCCGCCATTGCTAACCGTCAGCATTTCAGAAGTGTGCCAGTTAATTATGGCGTAAGCTTAATGGAGGTGTCACAGTTAACTGGGGTGAGTTATGATGAGCTAAAAGCGCTAAACCCTTCTTTGAGCAGTGGCCGAGTTGATAGAGCAGGGCCAAACCGTGTCATTATTCCTAACCAAGTTAACGTGGTGGTAGATGCTAAGCTAAGTAATCTAAATGGTGGTGGAAGCTCCATATTAGCTAGCAATAGCAGCAGTAGCTCACCTTATAGTATTCCTGATTCGCAATATCAGGTGCTTTCAAAGTCATCTGAGGGTTTAGCAGAATTTGCGAGTAAGGCACGTGCTCCACAACAAAACAGCAGCTATATTGCACCAACGCCTTCATTCTCACCAGGGGTAACTATAAGTGAGCCTCCTATTAGTGCCAATGAGAAAAAAAGAATTGAATCTGAGCTTGCTGCGTCAAATACGTTACCAACCACTTCTGCCCAGTTAACCAAGAACGTTACTATCGTTCAAGAACCTCCTTTATCAGCAGAAGAAAAAAGCTTTATTTCAGATCAGATCCGTCAGCAGTCTCCAGAAGTGGGAGAGGTAGTCAGCCCAGTTGATGGCAATATTAAACTTGAAGCCATCCAAACCCAGCAGTCTATCTTAGAGGCGCGAGGTGAAGAGAAAAAAATCAGCTTTGATAGTCCTGACTCTTCACAGCAGAAAACTACTCCTCCGAAACCAAGCGGAACTCGCAGTACCTATACCGTACAGCGTGGTGATACCTTGGTTAATATTGCCTCACGTGCAGGCTTGAACTGGCGTGATATTGCAGATTGGAACCAAATTAATCCAAACTCTACCTTATTGGCAGGCACCAGCTTATATCTTTATAATGCAAAACCCATTAAACCACTAGATACTGCTGTGGCTAAACCCGATGCCAGTCAAGCTGAAGCTAAACCGAATACCTATATCGTACGTCCAGGGGATACTTTAATCGGTACTGCAAATCGTGTGGGCCTAAGTGTTTCGCGTTTGGCAAGTTATAATAATTTGCCCACCAATGCTCAGTTGCGTGCAGGTCAAAAGCTATGGTTAATACCAGGTATGGTAAAAACCAGTGCAGCTAGCAGCTCGTCATCAGCTTATAGTGGTAAGACTCAATCTTATACAGTACAACGAGGAGAGGGCCTAATAGGGATTGCCTCACGCTTTAATATCCCAGTGACCACGTTGGCGGCAATGAATGACATGAGCCCAGATGAGCAGTTATTGGTAGGGCAGCGTTTAACAGTACCTGCAGGGTCAGCCAGCTCAAGCAGCAGCTCTAACTCATCAAGTAGCAATAAGAGCGGCTCTGCAAGCAGCTATACCGGTGAAACCACTCGCTATACCGTAAAATCAGGTGAGACACTAATTGGAATTGCCAATAGAATTGGGGTTCCTCATACTCAAATTGCTGAGATTAATAACTTCTCAGCGACCACTCAACTGCAGCGAGGTCAGCGCATTAAGTTGCCTGCCAGTAAGGATCAAGTGGCTCGTAGCTTAAATAATCAGACCATCAAGTATAAGGTTCAGCCAGGGGATTCGTTAACCAATTTAGCCAGTCAGTACAATCTATCTGTAGCTGATCTTGCTAAGGCCAACAACCTCAGTGTAACCTCAAACTTATTGATTGGTCAGGTTATTACCATCCCAGGTAGTGACTCAGCGGCTACGAGCTCTTCTTCAAAAAATACTCGCACCTCGAGCAGTTCTTCAAGCTCAAAAGCGAGTTATACTGGCACATATAAAGTAAAAGCAGGAGATGGTTTAATTAACTTAGCCCGTGAGTATGGCGTATCTACGGCAGAGTTGGCTGCGGCAAATAACATCAGTCCGACAGCAGGATTATTCGTTGGTCAAACTTTGAAAGTTCCGAGTAGTAAAGCTAGTACTGGTAGCTCCTCTTCGGGAACATCTTCATCGGTCTCAAGCTCAGCAGCTGTAACGACTAGTGGTAATTATACCGTCAAATCTGGTGATTCATTGACTCGCTTGGCCAATCAATACGGTATAAGTGTCAGTCAACTAGCCAGCGTTAATGGCTTGAAGAGCAATGCTCAGCTGCAGGTCGGTCAAAAAATCACTATCCCTGCCACTACCACCAACTATAAGGTGAAATCTGGTGATAGCTTAATTGGCTTAGCTAAGAAATATGGTATCAGCCCAGAGAAATTGGCAGAGATGAATGGAATTAGTAGTAGTGCTATGTTGCAGCTGGGTCAGACCCTAAAAGTGCCAGTTCAATAACAGAGGCAATAAGCTGCTATTAACAGTTAAGGTATTAAGTAACGGTTAAGATATTAAGCTTGTCAGTCATTAAACCTTAGCTTTGCTTTGTCCATAAAAAAAGAGCTCAGTTTGAAACTGGGCTCTTTTTTTGCTTG
>JAHHUJ010000109.1 GCA_020024075.1 Psychrobacter sp. | reverse complement strand
CCTCATTTTGATCAATAGCCTTAGGATCAGCCGCCACACTTACTGGCATATCATAACTCTCACCAGCATTTAAAGGAATAGATTCAAATCGAGTATTTAAAGTAAAGCCTTCAGGTGCGGTAATAGTTAGAATATATTCATGAGCTTCCTGAGTTTTGTTGGTCACCTTGATAATATAACTATTAACGATTTGACCTTCTGCGTTCATAGATGATAATTGGTTACGATCCCCACGTACATCAATTTGAAGCGGTACACGATCTAATAAGGCATAGACAACCACGCCAATTAATACTGACAATAATAACAGATATGCAAATAGTCTAGGGCGTAGGTAACGACTTTGTTCATTTTCTACAAGCTGTCGCTCAGTGGTATAACGAATCAGGCCACGAGGATAACCCACTTTATCCATGATTTCATTACAAGCATCAAGACAGGCAGCACACTGAATACATTCTACTTGCAAGCCATCACGAATATCGATACCAGTTGGGCAGACTTGCACACACATACTACATTGGATACAGTCGCCAAGCTCTTCTGGCTTAGTGCCTTTTTTGCGTGGGCCTCTAGGCTCACCACGGTTGTAGTCGTAGGAGACAATCAAGGTATCTTTATCAAACATCACACTTTGGAAACGGCCATATGGACAGATATAGACACACATGAATTCACGCATATAAGCGGCGTTGGCATAAGTGGCAAAAGTAAAAATAAACATCGATACCCAAACCCAGGTTGGCCAGTCAGGGAAAGGGATGCCTGCTATAGACTGCCAGCTGCCATACATCACAGAGGTGCCTGCCACATAACTGACAAATGTAGTGGCGGTAAAGATGGACATCAATAACCAAATGAAGTAAATCAGTAGTTTTTTGGCGATTTTGCTGGGTGAATTGGGTTCTTTGTCAAATTTAATGCGTTTGTTTCTATCCCCAATTACCCATTTTTCAACATGTTGGAATAGGTGAGTCCAAATGGTCTGAGGGCAAGCATAGCCACACCAAACTCGACCTGCATATACGGTAACCATGAACAGGGTAAATGCAGCAATGATAAAGAAGGATGCCACAAAGAAGAAGTCTTGTGGGAATAGAGTCATCCCAAATATGTAATAGTGTTGACTAGGTACATCAAACCAGATTGCTTGTCGCCCATCATATTTAATCCACGGTAGAATTAAAAATAAGGCTAACAAAGAATACATACTAAATAAGCGTATGCGCTGATAAAAGCCACTGGTAAAACGAGGATGAATGCGTTTTTTTGTGGCATCCATATCGTGAACTGGAATTTTATTAGGGGAGGGGGCTGACATAAATGTACCTCTAAATATTAGAACCATTATGCTGGCAAAATAAGAGCAAACGAAGTATTTATCTTCTAGCTGCTCTCCTATTATTTTAACATTGATTGCTCAGATTCTGTTAATTCTGAACTACCCTGAAGGGGGCGTTTTATTAAATAAAGCATTAATTAGTAGCTATTATATCTCTATCATTTAGCTAAGATAGAGTAATCGTTTTAATAGCTAGTATATGGTTATTCACTATATAAAATACAATACGAATATATGTTTAAAGCTACTATTATAATTGAAAACCACTATTATAAAGAGTGGGTAAATATAATGAGTGGATAAAACGAATAAAGGGGACTGTATTGACAGCCCCCTTTTGATGATATTAATAATTAGTTTGAGATGGGTAATTCAACTTACAAATAATGATTAGAGATTACTTAGCAGCAGAATCTGCTGGAGCTACTACCGCATTATTTGATAAGGAATAAACATAAGACGCTAATAGCATAATACGTTCGTTACCAAGCTTAGTTTCCCATTCTGGCATCACACCACCACGACCGTTACGAATGGTTTCTTGGATGGTTTCGCGATCACCACCAAATAACCAGATACCATCAGTTAGGTTAGGGGCACCTGCAGAAATCATACCTTTAGCATCTTGACCGTGACAGATAAAGCATTTTTCATCAAAAATTGCTTTACCTTCAGTGATTTTAGCTGGGTCAAGTTCAGACTTCTCTTGGTTCTTAGAGATTGAAAGAACATATTCAGCTGCCGCACGAACACCTTGCTCACCAATATCATCACGTTGAGCAGGCATTGGTAATGGCTGTGTTGGGTCAAGATTAACATGACGACCATTATGTAGGGTTACCAAGATATTCTGAGGCTCACCACCATGTAACCAATCATTGTCGGTTAGGTTAGGATAGCCTGGAGCACCTTGAGCTGTTGAACCATGACATACTGCACAGTTCTGTAAGAACAAACGCTCACCAGCCATTAGTGCTTTTTGGTTACCAGATAACTCTTTTACGTAAGGGGCTAAAGCTTCAACGTTAGCTTGAATTTCTTGGGTTAGCTCACTGCTACGCTCAGCCTTTACAGGTTCTTTGGCTTGTAAAGAGGCCAAAGTAGCCAGTTGCTTTTGAGCAGCGGCATTTGGTAAGAAATTATTGTTAAAGTTTTCAGTGAAAACTTCGTTGTTCTTTTCTAGGTCACTATTAAGCTCATTTACTGAGGTCCAGGGTACTGTTTTGCCGTCTACTTCAACTGTAGATAAGCCCTTAAAGTGACTTGGGAAAATAGCTGGGAATAGAAGGAAATAGGCCAAACCCCAAACAATAGTACCGAAGAAAATAACCAACCACCACTTAGGAAGCGGTTTGTCATACTCTTGAATAACATCATCATAAGTATGACCTGTAGTGCCGTCTTCTTCTAAATCTGGTTTATTACGCAGAACGAAAAGGAGCACGCCAAGAATACCTAACCAACAGGCCAGACTTAAGATGGTGATCCATGAACTCCAAAATATGCTCATCTTTTATCCTTATTGCGTGAATTAGAGGCTGATGACGCTACTAGGTCATCATCCAACGCAAGCTGTGCATCTTCTTCAAAGCGCTTCTTGTTATTAGGAGAATACGCCCACCATGCGATACTGATGAAGGCGATAAACGCCCCCACAGTCGCAAAAACTTGTAGGTCACTGATACTCATTAGCGTTGACCCTCCATCGCGGTGCCAAGCTGCTGTAAGTAAGCCACAAGCGCATCAAGTTCTGTTGCACCTAATACTTGGTCAGGAGCACCTTCGATGTCCTCTTCAGTGTAAGGAACACCAAAGCGATCACGGAACAAGCGCATTTTGGCTTGTACCTTGCTGCCATCAACTTCTTGTTCAGCTAACCATGGGAAACCTGGCATAACTGACTCAGGTACCAATGATTGTGGGTGGATTAAATGCTTTTTCTGCCAATCGTCAGAGTAGCGTCCACCAACACGTGCAAGATCAGGACCAGTACGTTTAGATCCCCATAGGAATGGGTGATCCCATGTAGATTCTGCAGCACGTGAATAAGGTCCATAACGTTCAACTTCAGCACGTAGTGGACGAATCATTTGTGTATGGCACACATGACAGCCTTCACGGATATAAATATCACGTCCTTCAAACTCTAACGCTGTCCATGGTTCCATAGTAGGTAGGGGTTGGTTAACCCCACCTTCTTCACTAGACTTGGTATCAAAAATTAATGGAACAATCTCTACTAATGTTGCAAAGCTAATTGCAATAACAATAAAGATGACCAGCAAGCCTGTGTTTTTTTCAATTATTTCATGAGCTGTACCCGCCATGATATCTCCTTAAGCGATTGCTGGTTTACACGTTAACAGGCTGAGTGTCTTCGTCATCTTTGACGATAGGACTATGATTTGTTGGGTCAGCTTCGTCAACAGGACGAGCGCTTGGCATCTTGATAGTCTTATAAGCGTTAAAAGCCATCACAAACATACCACTTACATACAACAAACCACCAAATGCACGACCGATGTACGGATAGTGAGAGAACGCTACTGTTTCAATAAAGTTGTAGGCAAGCGTTCCATCTGGGTTTGTTTGACGCCACATCATGCCCTGTCCAATACCAGAGATCCACATAGAAACGATGTAGAAAATAGTACCTGCAGTTGCAAGCCAGAAGTGAGTATTAATTAATCTAATCGAATACATCTTAGGCTTGTTGAAAATACGTGGAATTAGCACGTATAAAGAGCCCATTGTAATTAAACCTACCCAGCCTAGTGCACCTGAGTGTACGTGACCTACAGTCCAGTCAGTGTTATGCGATAAAGCGTTCACTGTCTTGATAGACATCATTGGGCCCTCGAAAGTTGACATTGCGTAGAATGACAAGGCAACGATCAAGAAGCGAATGATTGGGTCAGTACGTAGTTTATCCCAACTACCTGATAGCGTTAGAACACCGTTAATCATACCACCCCAAGAAGGAGCGAATAGAATGACTGAGAACACCATAGCTAAAGACTGAGTCCAGTCAGGTAGTGCAGAGTAGTGAAGGTGGTGTCCACCAGCCCACATATACGAAGCAATTAATGCCCAGAAGTGCACAATTGACAAACGGTAAGAGTAAATTGGACGACCAATCTGTACTGGTACGAAGTAATACATCATACCTAGGAAAGCTGCTGTTAAATAGAAACCAACCGCGTTATGTCCATACCACCACTGAACCATCGCATCAGTAGCACCGCCAAATAGTGAGTAAGATTTAAACAATCCTACTGGGATGGCCATACTGTTAACGATATGAAGTAATGCAATAGTGATGATGAAAGCTGCAAAGAACCAGTTTGCTACATAGATATGAGACGTTTTACGCTTAATCAATGTACCAAAGAAAACAATGGCATAAGAAACCCAAACGATAGCGATTAGGATATCGATAGGCCATTCAAGCTCAGCATACTCTTTGGTTGAGGTTAAACCTAATGGCAAAGTAATGACAGCAGCTACAATGACTGCCTGCCATCCCCAGAAGGTAAACCACGCTAAGTAAGGAGCGAATAGTCTGGTTTTACAGGTACGCTGTACGACATAGTAGGAGGTTGCAAATAAAGCAGAACCACCAAACGCAAAAATTACCGCGTTCGTATGCAGCGGTCTTAAACGGCTAAAAGTTAGCCAAGGGATATCAAAGTTTAGGGCAGGCCAAGCCAATTGTGAGGCGATAAACACCCCAAGACCCATGCCTATAATCCCCCAGACGATTGTCATGATAGTAAAATATCTGACTACTGTGATTTCGTAATCACGATCGACTGGAGAGACTGCTGTGTTATTTATACTCATTGGAATATTTCCTTTACAGCCTTAAGTATCAAAGGTGTCAACCAAAGCAGAGCGGCCTGTAAAAAATTAATTCTGAATGATGAAGGCGGCACTTATAAGTAGGCAACCTTGTGTTGAAATCTACACAGCAATTCAGTTATTTAATTTATAGATGGCTCACTCATGAGGGTCTAAAAAATGAATTTTAGTCTCAATTGTTTGGCTGTTATACCCGATGTTATCTGAATATGTAGCTATTGTAACGCATAGGATACAAAATATCATCTGACGAAACAGTCAAATCAAAAAAAACCCGTAAAAAAGTTGTGGGTAAGTCATTTTGTTCGTTAAATACTTGAGTCTCAAAGTATATCTTGAGTCTTACTGTATATATAGTTATCACTATGCTACTGATTAAATATGCTACGTTTTGAAGCAGCATAGGGTAACACTTAACGGATAACATTAAAAATGACTGAGTAATTCAAAAAATACTGTATATTTTATGAATGTTGATACATTCTAAGCCTACTATTTACTTTAGTGGGGGTAGATAGCTGTTTTATTGAAGTTTTTATAAACAAAAAAGTAAAAGTGTTTATGGTTGCGACCTATTAGATGATAAAGCTTATAATGTATACTTTGAGCCTAGTCAAAATAAATTGTCGCTATTTTAATAAAACCTATCTTGACTATGTAAAGTAATCACTATATAAACTATAAATATTATTTTGAAATATCAACTAATATGTTTAAGTTATATTTTAACCCTATTTTTGCTTTAACTCTATTTTTAATTTGAACAGGGAAACTCTTATGGCAGTTTTTTTAACGGATGAATGGTTTAACGAAGTGGATCGTCTAACGGCAGAAGCTGGTGAATTAAATCTTCCACCAGCACTGGCTAATACCAAAATCAATCTAAAAGTCAATAATACTGCAAATGGCGATGTTAGTGCCGCCCTTGAAAACGGTGTTTTAAAAAAGGGTGAGACTGACGCAACCACCACTATCAATATTGATGAAGAGACTCTAAAAGCTATTGCTTTAAAAGGCGATATGAATGAAGCAATGAATGCTTTTATGTCTGGTAAAATTCGTATTGATGGTGATATGAGTCAAGTTATGGCACTACAAACAGCTAAGCCTTCACCAGAACAAAAAGATCTTTTCAAAAAAATCTATGCCATGACTGAGCAAGCTTAATTAGTTTTGCTGTTCGGTCTAAATAATAAAAAAAGAGTGTTTGCTAGTCAAACACTCTTTTTTTATGGGGCTATGTTTTGGGGAGCTATGGTTTTTATGATCTATAACTAAATCAAATGAATTAAATAGAACATTAATAATATGCCCGAAACAAAAAAGCTCACAGACAGTAGGCTAACAGAGTTAAAAGTTTTTTCGCCAAGTATATATTTCATAAAAGGTGCCAGCGTCTTAGGGCTATCTTCGGTAGAGGATATCTCGCTTGCGGTACTATCAAAGGCTGAACGTACAAAGCTTGAATTGCTTGAACTGGCTCGTTGTGATTCAGAACTGGTATAAGCCGCTGAAGGCTTAGCAGAACTGGCTTGCTCACGGTAGAGGAGGTCTTTTGTGTCTTTCATACTTGATAAGTGGGTACCTCGGTCTATTGAAGGCAACTCTATCGAAGGTGAGTAGCTTACTTCTTCATACCCATAAGGCTTAGTAGCCAGCTTAAAAAGAGCAGGTTGTAAATTGCTAGAGTCGGTAGCGCCTTCTGCCATTAATAGGGGAACAGGCAGTGAAGAGGGGGTGAGAATTTTGTGAGAAGTAGAAGGTTTCATAGACACACTGATAT
>JAHHUJ010000108.1 GCA_020024075.1 Psychrobacter sp. | reverse complement strand
AAGAAAGGGTGCTCTTCGTAACAAGTAGGACACCAAGAGCCCCAGACATTAATAATAAAAGGAGTTTTTGGTAAATCAGCATTGGTTACATTGGTCTCAGGATTAGACAGTAACGGCAAGTTAAACTCTGGAACCGGTCTATTTAACGCATTATCAAATACCACATTAGTATCCTTACCTAGTCTGGCAAAGAACATAACGATAAGACCTAAGAACACAATCAGTGGGATTAAAAACCAAACCTTAAACTGTGATTTACTCATTAATGGGTCAGACATTTACCATATCCTTAATACAAATTTTGCATCAGTTATTTGCTATTATTCTTTGCCACTTTTTCCAAAAATCGACATTCAATCAATAACGATTATCAGACATAACGCCTAGACAGATTTTTTTAGACGATAGCGGCGATCAAGCATACTTATAAGTGCCCCTAATGCCATAACGATAGCACCAGTCCATAGCCAAGCAATCATCGGCTTAACATAAATACGTACCGCCCAGTTCCCATCAGGATCATTGTCATCGATAGGCTCACCCAAAGCAACATACAGATCTCGGAAGAAAGTGGTTTGAATACCCGCTTCTGTCATTGGCATACTGCTCACCACATAATTACGTTTTTGTGGGTATAAAGTAGTGACAAACTGACCGTCTTTTTCTACCTTAATTTCAGCCTGAATGGCATCATAGTTTTTACCACGCACCTCATCGAAATCAACCAAAGTGAAATCGTAGTCTTTGATTTCTATAGTGTCTCCAACCGTCATCGCTACGTCTTTTTCAACACTTAACGCACTCGTTACCCCAATACCTAAGGACACGATAAGCACCCCAATATGGGCAATTTGCATACCCCAATAATGAGCTTTTAAGCGCTTCATCCCTTTACCAAGGCTGGCTGCGTTCTTGGTTTTATCTTTAATATCATAGATTATCCATCCAAGCACCCATAAGCACAGTAAGCTGGTAACGACAATCTGTAAATTTAAACTTTGTGTCAATAAATAAGTAGCGATAGCAGCCAGTAAGGCACTGCTTATTAAAATTGTTAGGGTGACGCCTAATAAAGGACGCTTATCCTGCTTCCAGCGCAGGTTAGAGCCCATACCCATGGTCAATAATAGCAACCAAGTTAATGGCACAAATAACGCATTAAAGTATGGAGGGCCTACCGACACCTGACCTAGATTAAAGAAGTCAGCGATAATAGGATACAGCGTTCCTAGTAGCACCACCAAAGTCGCTACCAATATTACAATGTTATTAATAACCAGTAGCGTCTCGCGCGACTTAAGAGCATAGTTACTTTCAACGGTTAAACGCCAACCGCGTAAAGCAAAGACAATGAGGCCTGCGCCAATAACTACGCCTAATATAGCTAAGATAGCCAAACCACGGGTCGGGTCTGCCGCGAATGAATGAACAGAAGTTATCACTCCTGAACGCACTAAGAAAGTGCCTAATAAGCTCAAAGCGAAAGCAAAGATAGACAGCATGATGGTCCATGCTTTGAACACACCGCGCTTCTCAGTTACTGCTAATGAGTGAATTAATGCGGTACAGGCCAGCCAAGGCATTAGTGAAGCGTTTTCGACTGGATCCCAGAACCACCAGCCGCCCCAGCCCAATTCATAGTAAGCCCACCATGAGCCTAGAGCAATCCCTAAAGTTAAGAAACCCCAAGCGGCTAGCGCCCAAGGACGAGACCACCGAGTCCATACCGCATCAAGTCGGCCCGCCCATAATGCAGCCATGCAGAATGCAAAAGGAACCGCCATACCGACATAACCCATATATAGCATAGGAGGGTGGAAAATCAGGCCCGGGTCTTGTAGTAGTGGGTTTAAGTCTGCTCCATCTACTGGCACATTAGGCAGGGTTCTATCGAAAGGCGATGAGGTAAAAATAAGCATGGCCAGCATCATTAATTGCACAGCGCCCAAGATGACCAATACTCTGGCCCGCATATTCAGCGGTAAACCACGACTAAACCAAGCCACCATGGCTGACCAGCCCGCTAAGATGGTTACCCATAATAGTAAAGAGCCTTCGTGACCACCCCACGTTGCTGATAGCTTATAGTACCAAGGTAATAACGAATTTGAATGCTGAGCCACATAGACCAAGGTAAAGTCGTTATAGAAAAAGCCAGCCATAAGTGTCAAAAAGGATATCAACACTGCGACGAATTGTGACCAAGCCAAGCTTGGTGCCAAACGTTGCAAATGACTCTGATTTCGTGCAATACCAATGGTCGGTAGCACCACTTGCAGTAAAGCCAAAATCATTGATGCAACTAATGCAAAATATCCTAGCTCAGTAATTACCATATTCGCTCGCCCTAATACTACTATGCTGTTGCTTAAGCTTGGTAGGAGTTACTAAAGATAACCCCTATTCTAGTAAGCGTATAAATATTTATTAAAACCTATTTTGTCAAATAACAGGATCTAAACTCAAATCTAATTTTCACCTTACCGTAGTTGGTAGATAAATCATTATTTACTTCTATTTTGCTCTTTTATTATTTTGGTCTTTCATTGTCAGATAGAACCCCTGCAAAAATAGAAGGCCAAAAAAATAGAAAGGTTATAACCTTATTACCGCTTATAATTTAAGCTTGCTTTGATTAGATACTATTTATTGTCTATTAAGGTTTTACTATCTCTTGACGAATAAAGCCACTCAAACTATAGAGTGGCTTTACCTTAACTTGCACATCACAGTTGATATATCCATATCATATTTAATATATAGCTATATTGTATAGTGTCGATGATCATATAGATAGCTTCAGCTAATCGCGTATTTTAGCACTTTATCCACTCACTGGGAAAAATACTAAAATTAAATGTAGCCAACCTGCCAAAAAGCCAGTTAGACCACCTAGGATAATCAAGGTCGTTTCGTCCTCTCTAAAGGCAGGACGTAATAAGTTCTGGAACTCGTGTGAAGTTAAAGCCTTAATGCGCTCACAGAACAATCCATATATCTTATCAGCTCGACTTCTATTTAAATCAGGATCACGAATGGGCACCATAGTGGCATCAATCGACTTATCAATAATGGTATTTTTTAATTGACCAAACTCACGTCTACCTAAGCCTAATCTTAACGTAGTGCTAACTACCGGAGACTCTAGGATGCCATACAAATGATTTTTCATTAGATTGCGAGTTTCTGCCGCTTTTGGCCCATACATCATTTCATTCATGATGTTCTCCAGCGTTACCAGCTCTTGCACCACAATCGCAGCAAAGACTTCAGAAACTTCTGGCTGACGCTTCATAAAGCCCCCTTGCCAGTTATAGGTGTCTATTTTTGGCAACACTGGCACAATAAAGGGAAAGCCCTCTACCCGCTTAAACAGACGAATATATTTGATTGGCTTGGGATCAACTGGGTTAAACACCATCCAAATAGCAATCCAGTTGGTTAAAAAGCCCCAAATCGCTGCAAAAAAAGGCACCGTCCAGTGCTGAGGAACCAGCAAATAAATAAACATTTGCACAATACCAAAGAGGAACCCAATCAGCGCACTAATATGCCAAATAAAGTTAATTTCTTTTTGCCCCACCTTTAAGAACATATTGACCATCAAACGACGGTCATTCTCCATGGTACGCACGATCATCTGCCGCATATCGACCAATTCTTCGACATTATAAGTTAAATCAACCACCAACTCCCGCATAATAGAGGGCAGCTGTTCGTGGGCATAACTATAAATACGGCGCTTTAAAGCATAAGGTAGATTGCTCCACAATGTAGCGGAGCGCTCATTCATAATCTCATCAATGAGATGCTCAAGATTGGCATCGACGGTTTTAGTAATAAAGTCGGCCATCTCTTCAGGCTCCATCGCCTTAAAGAACTCATCAAGCGACCCAAGCTTTGATAATGTCTGATCAACAATAACCCCAGAAATCTTACCCGCTTTCGCCGGTACAATGCCTTGCCAGCCGATACCCTTCCAGCCATAGGGTAAGTTTGGAATTTTTATACCCCAAAACTTAATAGGATAAAACAACATTTTCAAAGCCATCCAAACGTGCGCCCAGGTAACAAATGCCGTTACAAATGGAATAGTTAACATTGCAAAAAATTCGGGGTGCGCGCTTAAGACTTGCCAGATAGAAGAAAGCATGTAGGATATATCACTTATACTTAGGTTAAAGGAACCTATTTCCATGTTATTGTAATGTCAGTGTGCAAAATTCTAACACACCAGCTATAGATTTAGTTAAATCAACTCACCTGTCCTAGTGAGACCTGATAATAGCTTGATATGAGCCTAAACTGCAATAGCTTTCCCAGCATTAAAAAACTTTAGGCAATAGGATGAGCTTTGATTTGTTATGATATAATCACTATTACTGGTCACTTTGACAAGCCACCTCCCCCTCTAGCCCTATTTTCTTTTTTCATCCTGCTAAGTATATAAATTTAATGAAACAACCCATCTCTTCAGATATTCGCCAAGAAAATCGCAGTTTTTTGAACCGGATTTTGTTTGCTGCGTTATTTATATTCTTAGGTTTCTCAGGATTAATGGCTCGCTATTGGTATTTACAAGTATATTCTCACGAAAAGTATACTACTCAAGCGGAGAACAACCGGGTTAAGCTAATCTCAGACCCCCCTTCTCGCGGCTACATTTATGACAGAAATGGTCATTTATTGGCGGACAACAAGCCAGTATTTACAGCCATGCTTAGCCCTGATGAGGTACAAGACCCAAAGCGTACCCTTGAATTATTGATGCCTATCTTTGACTTAACCGATGAGGATGTTGTCGATATTTTAGCCCGTATAGAGCAAAGTAAAAATGACCCAGTAACTATTAAAATTGGTATTGATGAGCAACAAATGGCTCAGTTTAGTGAGCGTAAACCCTTTTTTAAAGGGGTAAGCATCCAAAGTAAACTTACTCGCAGCTATCCTCATGATGAACTGTTCGCTCATGTTATTGGCTATGTGGGCCGTATTAATGACAAAGAATCTAAAGAAATCGACAAAGAGCGCTATGCTGGTACAGATCTCATTGGCAAAATCGGTATCGAAAAATACTATGAGGACTTATTGCTAGGTCAACCCGGACATCAAGCGGTGGAAACTAACGTACATGGCGACATTTTACGTAAATTAGAAAGTACGCCCCCTATTCCAGGCAATGACATCTACTTGAGCTTAGACTATGGATTACAAAAAATCGCTCAAGAACAGTTAAACGGCCGCCGAGGAGCGATTGTCGCCATTGACCCTCAAAATGGAGATGTACTGGCTTTTGTAAGTAACCCAAGCTTTGACCCCAACCCGTTCATTTCAGGCATCTCGTTCAAGGATTATGGCGCCCTACGCGATGATCCTGATCAACCTCTCTATAACCGTGCTTTGCAAGGGATGTATCCTCCGGCCTCTACCATTAAGCCTTTTGAAGGACTGGGTGTAATTCATTATGGATTAATGGACTGGGATGACACCATTTATGACCCAGGCTACTTTTCTTTACCAGGGGATAGTCACCGCTTCCGCGACTGGAAAAAAGGCGGTCATGGTACGGTCAATCTTACCAAATCCATCGTGATGTCAGTCGATACCTACTATTATAAACTATCGTACCAAATGGGCATTCAACGCTTACATGATTGGATGGTTCGCTTCGGATTTGGTAGCCGCACAGGAATTGATTTGCCCAACGAGAAGTCAGGGGTAATGCCATCACCACAATGGAAAATGGACACCTATAACAAAGCTTGGCTACCTGGTGAGACCATTTCAGTCAGTATTGGTCAAGGCTACTTCTTAGCCACTCCATTACAAGTAGCCAATGCAACAGCAATGACCGCCAACCTAGGCAAGAAGCTAACCCCGCATATGCTGAAGCGCTCTGAGGGGGCAGCCGAGGTGCATCCCATTGATAAGCCCACCGGCACCATTGACTTCAATGGCACTGAGGCTGACTGGTTAAAGATGCGTGATGCTATGGAGGAGACCGTAAAGCGAGGCACAGGTAGAGGCATCTATACCAACCGCTACCGGATTGCCGGAAAAACGGGGACTGCTCAGGTCAAATCCATTGCTCAAGGTAAAAGCTACAACAAGGCAGCCTTGGACAAACGCCACTGGGACCATGCTTGGTTTACAGGCTTTGCTCCTGTTGAGGACCCACAGATTGCGGTCGCTGTCTTAGTAGAAAACGGCGGCGGCGGTAGCTCAACAGCTGCGCCTATTGGCCGAGCCTTATTTGATTACTGGATGCTGCGTCGACCCAATGACCCTATCAACCCTCCTAGTGCAGAAGAGTTAGAGATCATTAGAGCAGAAAAAGCTGCAGCCAAAGCGAAGTTAGATGCTGAGCGTGAGGCAAAAGAAGCTTTGGAAAAACAGGCAAAAGAAGCTGAGGCCAATAAGCCTGAAACAAAACCTGCGACCTAACCCCTAAGCACTAACTTAGGTCACTCAAAGTGCTCAAGGCATATTGGTATAAGGCTTTAATAAAAACGAAGCGTGTCTAAAAGCACCTGTATACTGTATTTAATTTAAAGATCAGGATTTAAACATTAAGATTTAAAGGTTAAAACTTAAAGGTCAAGGCAATGAACGCCAAACGAAACCGTCCACACAAAGCTTCTGTAGCAAAACTCTCCACAACGAAGTCTGCTGGTTCACACTCTCGTAATGCTTCCAAAAAAAGCAAGGCTAAAGCAACCGGTCAAGTTCGCATCATTGGCGGTCAGTTTCGCCGTCAACTAGTCCCCTTTATAGACGCTGAGGGCTTGCGACCTAGCCCTGATCGATTAAGAGAGACTCTGTTTAACTGGATCCAATTTGAGCTTCATGACGCCCATGTATTAGACCTATGTGCAGGCAGTGGCGTCTTAGGTTTTGAGGCGTTATCACGCGGCGCAAGTTGGGTCGACTTTATTGAGCTTCAGCCCCATCAAGCCAGTCTCATCTCGCAAACGGCGCAAAAGCTTAAATTATCAAATGATAA
>JAHHUJ010000107.1 GCA_020024075.1 Psychrobacter sp. | reverse complement strand
TGTCCGCCATGATGGCGTCTATCAGCCTGCTCATCAGTGATTAGCCCTAGGTAGTTAACTGACACAGGGGCTGTAATCGGCGCTTTGTTAATGGCGCTGAGCTGCTCACGGGTAAAGGGCATCGCTTTGCCGGTGCGTACACACTCTAGGGTAGCTATATGTAGAGGAAGACTTAGCGCTGGGATATTTGGTTGTGGGTCTAAGAAGGATTGGGTCATAATAAATACTTCACTGAGTTTTTGGTTTTTTTACTATAACAAAATATAGCCTACTGACTTTATTTATTTAACCGGCTTTATTTAACCAGCTTTACTTGTTTAATTTAACCAAAAAAGCATAAAAAACGCACTGTTCAAAGTGCGTTTTTTGAACAATTTAAAGCAGGGTTAATTTATTAGAAGCGGTAACCGACACCTAGATAAGTAATATAAGGGTCAATATCGATGTTGGATTTGGCTTCGATTAGCTGTTCACCTGCACTGTTTTTTACAGTAATAGTAGAGTCACTATCTAGTTTGGCATAACTAATTGAACCAACAGCATACCAGTTTTCATCCAAGTCATAAGTGGCACCAATATTAATAATGGGTGCCCAGGCACTGTCTGCTTCAACTGTGACACGCATGTCGCCAACGCGAGCATCTTTGTTGTTACGAACATCTTCTTTTGAACCTAAGGCAGCGCCAGCTTGACCATCTTTAATCAGTTGTAAGCGACCTGCTGCTACCTGTAAGTCTTGACCAATGCCTTTATTAAGCCCAATGTCATCAAAGTAGGCATACATCACACCGACACCCATATAAGGGCGAAACTTATTAACCCCAGGCTTACCAAACTGATATTGAACTAAGGCAGCAGGTAGCCAAGCACGGGCTGTAGAAGCAACACCACCGCCACGAGTCAGATCGGTGATTGAGATTGGAGGAGGTGTAACTAAATTAGTATCTACGTTAGCAAATACCTCACCTTTACCTAAGATATCAACTTTAGGGGGAATACCTGCTTTGATTTCTACTGCCCAGTGATTATCAACATAATGAGTCAGTAGCATACCGAAGGTATCAACGGTATCTGACTCTAGTCCGGTACCTGGGCTACTCCACTCTCCAAGACCGTAAATTTCTGTATCAACACCAAAAGCTTGTGATTCAAATCCCTCATAAATAGCAGTTTTATTAACTACTGGGGTAGCCTCGCCTTGGGGTTTAGCATGTAGCCAACCACCGGAAACGGAGAAGCGTTTATGATTGCTATCGCTCTGAAAATAATCGAATGCAGCAGTAGCCGATTGACTGAATAATAAAGGTGCCACCAAAGCACAGGCAATGGGAAGGGTCTTTTTCATGATACATCCTTGTATAAAAGAAAATTATAATGTTAGTGATAATCAAACAGATTAACAGGATACTTAAGGGTAAGTATATTTAAGAAAGAACACTCTATGTTATAAAGGATATGATGAGTAGAGGCCTAAAAAAATATGCCGTAATCGTCAAGCCACTACGCCTAACATCCTTGTAGATATCCTTCATTAATTGAAACAATTATTTATAGAAACAGTGTTGATTTATTAATAAATGTTTCAATAATAAATTCATTCTAGAAAACTTAACGCACATAGTCAATCTACAAATCCAAAATAGCGGGTAAAACTATTTATAAAACAAATGTCTTGTATATTTAGGCTTCACAACAACTCTAGGTTGTAAGTTGGAAGTAGGCAGACGATAATTAATAAGCTTTTATTTGACAATAGCTTATAACTTCCATCAAATGATGGTGTAAACCACTAAAAATATATAGGTGAATTGCATGAGTGAGAACTCTAACGTAGGTCTAGAAAATATAGCAAAAAAAGATTACGCTGAAGCCATTCAAAAGCTGGAAGCCTTATTTGGCAAGCAGTTGAGTACCAATTTAACCATTCGACAGCAGCATGCGCACACCATGACTTGGCTAGAAAATCAGCCCGCTGATGCGGTGCTTGTGGCTCGTGATAAGCAAGACGTTGCTAAAGCAGTTGCTATCTGTAATGAGTATCAGATGCCAGTGATTGCTTTTGGTGTTGGCTCCTCCTTAGAGGGGCAGCTGAATGCGCCTTATGGCGGCTTATGTATCGATATGAGTGAGATGAATGAGGTGCTTCAGGTCAATAATGAAGACCTAACGGTAACGGTACAGCCTGGGGTTACTCGTGAGCAGCTTAATCACTACTTGCGTGATACTGGATTGTTTTTCCCGATTGATCCAGGGGCTAATGCTACTATTGGTGGCATGGTGGCAACTCGTGCTTCAGGAACCAATGCCGTGCGCTATGGCACCATGAAAGATGTGGTATTGGCATTAGAAGTGGTTACTGCTGATGGTAAAATTATTAAGACTGGCACCCGAGCCAAGAAGTCAGCGGCGGGTTATGATTTAACCCGATTAATGATTGGCTCAGAGGGCACTTTGGGTATCGTCACTGAAATTACCCTAAAGCTGTTTGGTATTACTGAATGTATCGGCAGTGGTATTTGTCATTTTCCAACGGTTGAGGCGGCCTGCGAAGCCACGATGATGACCATTCAAATGTGTCTGCCTGTTGCCCGCATTGAGCTGCTAGACACGCTACAGGTCCGAGCTTGTAACCGCTATTCAAACTTAGGCTTAAAAGAGGTGCCCACTTTATTTGTCGAGTTTCATGGCAGTGAGGCAGGAGTGCGAGAGCAAGCTCAAGTGTTTAGTGATATTGTAGAAGAGTGTGGTGGCTCAGACTTTGCTTGGGACAGCAATGAGGAGGAGCGTAATAAACTGTGGCACGCCCGCCATAATGCTTATCCTGCCAGCTGTGCCTTACGTCCTGAAGCTAAAGCGCTATCTACCGATGCTTGTGTGCCGATCTCAAGACTGGCCGAATGTGTCAGTGAAACCGCCAAAGACATTGAAGCTTCCGGTATGATAGGCCCCATTGTCGGTCATGTGGGCGATGGTAACTTTCACGTATTATTGTTGGTAGATACCAACAACCCTGAGGAAGTACAAACCGCAGAGGACTTGGTTGGTCGTCTGGCGAAACGTGCCATTGATATGGACGGTACTTGTACTGGGGAGCATGGCATTGGTCAGGGCAAACAAAAATACATGCAACATGAGCATGGTGAAGCAGTGCTGCTGATGCAAGCCATTAAGCAAGCTTTAGATCCGAACAATATCTTAAATCCGGGCAAGATTTGGCCTGCCAAGATAGGGGCCTAAGCGCTTAAAGGACTGAGTGAGAACCGAATCTTAAATAATGATATTGACATATTTAAGTCGTAGCATGAGTTATGCCAATGTTTGATTGGCATAATCGCTATCGTACTTATCTTGTGCAATATAGGATGACTCCGTGTCCTCACTTAGTATTATCATTATTACCTTAAATGAAGCCAAGCGTATAGGTGGCCTGCTTGATGATTTGGTGCGACAAACGCACCAAGACTTTGAGCTCATCGTTGTCGATTCAAACAGTGAAGATGACACTTGTGCAATTGCGCATAGCTATGCCAGCCGTCTGCCTAGTCTACACGTCGAACAGATGCAGCAAAGAGGGGTGTGTTTAGGCCGCAATACAGGCGCTAGTTTGGCTCAGCATCAGCGTCTCCTATTTTTGGATGCTGATGTGCGTTTACCGCCAGACTTTATACAACAAGCCCTGCGGCACCTTGCTACTGAGCAGCTTGAGGTGGCTGGGGTTTATCTGTCATCTAAAGGGTTACCAAAACGTTATATCCTAGGCTATAAACTGTTCAATATTGGTATAGGCTTAACCCAGTATGTTTTTCCTACTGCAGTTGGTGCTTGCCTATTCTCCACCAAATCCATTCACAATACGATTAATGGCTTCGATATGAGTGTCACCTTGTGTGAAGACTGTGATTACGTTAATCGAGCCAGTCGTCACACTAAGTTTCGTATGCTGCCACTTGGTTTTACCTTTGACCCAAGACGACTGAAACAAGATGGCATATTAAAAACGGGCAGCAAGTATTTATATGCCAACCTGCATCGACTACTGATCGGTGAAATTCGCAATCACAAAATCCGCTACGATTTTGGTCATTATAAGTCGAAATAAGCTTTAAATTGCCTTCATCTTTTGCTGATATAGCGCAGCATCAGAGGCTGAAAAACAGCAGAAAATAACCTCCTCGATAACACTGCCTGTCTGTGCAGCCTTAGTTAAGCTTTGTAGCACACTATCAATGGCAATGTCGGTGGCATCATTAATAGGATAGCCATAGACACCGGTACTAATCGCTGGAAAGGCGATGCTGGTGACATTATGCTGCTGAGCTAGGGTTATACAGTTGTGGTAGCAATTGGCCAATAGCCCAGCTTCCCCTCTATCTCCTCCATGCCATACTGGCCCTACCGTATGAATGACGTACTTTGCCGGTAGATTAAAGCCAGGGCTTATTTTGGCTTCTCCGGTTGGGCACCCTTGCAAGCTGCGACAATAGTTAACCAGCTCTGGTCCTGCAGCTCGGTGAATCGCCCCATCGACACCACCGCCGCCCAGTAAGGTCGAGTTGGCGGCATTAACGATGGCATCTACCGCCAAAGTTGTGATGTCGGCTTCGATTACTTTTAATGTGACATTATGGGGTTTACCTTCGGAATCGGTTATTTGCAGCTGTTTTTGTATCAAGGGGTGCTTTAAACTAGACATATAGATCTCCTTTATTACTCTGATAGTTATTATAATTTTAATCGATTGTCTTTATCGGTTGCCTTTTATGTAGGATATGGTTATGTCTCAGTCTGCCACTACCACTGCCCCTGTACGTGATTTTTTTAACAAGTACTTTATTGATGCCTTCACCGGCATGGCCTTGGGTTTATTTGTCACCTTGATTGCAGGATTAATATTCTCCCAAGTGGGCTTAGCCTTAGATATGCCACTATTGATGGATCTGGGTAAGCTGGCTTCAATATTAATGGGAGCTGGGATTGGCGTTGGTATTGCCTACTATCTCAAAGCTCCAACCTTGGTGGTTTTTGCTTGTTTGGTGGCAGGCATGATGGGCGCTCACTCTGAAGCATTAATGGCCGGTAACTTGTTCACAGCACAAACCGGGGCACCGCCGACATTTTTGGCAGTACCCGGCAACCCTATTGGCGCCTATTTGGCCACTGTGTTTGCTTATCGTGCCGGGACTTGGATTCAGGGCAAGACCAAACTGGATATTATCTTAGTACCTTGGGTCGTGGGTTTGGTAGCTTTGGCGGTTTGTGCTTGGCTTAATCCGCCCGTGGTTGATTTGGTCAATAGTATTGGCACTGGCATTCAGGTTGCTACTCAGTTGCAGCCTCTTATGATGGGGATAGTCATCTCTGTGGTGGTTGGCTTGTTATTAACCATGCCCACCTCAAGTGCCGCCATCTGTATTGCCATTGGTCTAGATGGCTTAGCAGGGGGCGCCGCAGTGGTCGGCTGTGCGGCGCATATGATTGGCTTTGCAGTGGCCAGCTATAAAGATAATGGCATGGGTGGGGTGGTGGCGCAAGGGCTGGGCACCAGTATGCTACAAATTCCCAATATCTTTAAAAAGCCTATTATTTTATTACCAGTAGTGATTGCCAGTGCCATTGTCGGCCCCATTGCCACAGTGGGCTTTGGGCTAATGAGTACCGCTAGTGGTGCCGGTATGGGAACCGCTGGGTTTGTGGGGGTATTTGGGGTATTAGAGGCCTCAGCAGAGGTACTAAGCCCCAGTCAGATGTGGTTAGCCATTGGGTTACTGATGTTTGTATTACCAGCTATTATTGCGGGTGTGGTCGCTTGGTTAATGCGCCGTGCAGGCTGGATTAAAGACGGTGATATGAAATTGCCTTAATGAATGCTGCAGGTTTGGTGATAAGTGGTTAGTGCTTATTGGTTAATGGTATTGAAACTTGCTACCATGCGTTGATTATTTTTATTTATTTTTTATTTATTTATTTATTTGGTTTTATGATTTAGGTGACTTTTTTATGGCAAAGAAAAATGTGGCAAAAAATGCGCTTCAAGAGCAGTTATTAAAAGCAGGGCTGGTCGATACAAAAAAAGCGAAAAAGCTAACCAAACAAGCGCAGCACGCCAAACGTACTGGCAATGCCGCTGATGCAGAGATTAAAAAGGCGGTGGCGGAAGCTCAAGCTGAGAAGCTTAAAAGAGATCAGGAGCTAAACCAACAAAGACAGCAGGCTCTAGAAGAAAAAACTTTGAGAGCCAATATCGTGCAGATGATTAATCAGCATCAAATCACCGATACCCAAGGGGATATCGAGTACCGCTTCGTTGATGATTCTAAAATTAAGAAAATGAACATCACTCAGAAACTTTTTGATCAAATTGTTGCCGGTCACGTTAGTATTGCTCGTCTAGAGGAAGGCTATGCGCTGTTACCACGGCCTTTGGCAGATCGTATTAATGAGAAGCTAGAGGGCTTTATTGTGGAATCCAATGATAAGGCGGAGGATGAGCCTGCTGAAGATGATCCGTATGCAGCTTATGTTATACCTGATGACTTAATGTGGTAGTGATATGTAGTAATGAAGGGGGTATTTACTGGCAAATAACTATTTTGATAAATCACTATACTTTGATAAATAACTGCGCTTTGACAAAGTGAAGGCTTAGTAGTGGCTAACTGCTAATAAATATTTAGCACAGTAACAATAATTAAGTAGTGCAATTTAATATTACATTCCAAGTACAGTAGGTGCTTGTTTTAAAAATTTAGTTTGATACTATTGATTTAAGTCTTTATTTGGCGGGGTTGGCATTGCTTAATCACTTGCTTTTTGGGCTCTTGAGTCTATTTTGGCTAGCTTGCTGCTAGTTGGATTGCACAGAGCCCTTAGCTAGGCTAAACAGCCCTAAGCTAAGCTAACTAATAAGCTAAATCGTTACTAAGCTAATAAATAGTTACTAAGCTAATAAATAGTTACTAAGCTAAATAGTTACTTTGGGTGGACTGCTACCCTAAAGTGTCAAAGAATATGATATTTTGAAATATAAGTTTTTCCATAATAGACCACAAAGGAGTCAATCATGGCTAAGTCTGATATTAAAGAGTTAAAA
>JAHHUJ010000106.1 GCA_020024075.1 Psychrobacter sp. | reverse complement strand
AAGGCTACCAATGATGAGGGCTATTTTTAAAGGTTGAACGTTAGTCACGATGTCGCCTCTCCAATATTAAGCTGGTTATTAGTTTTATTTTTATCAATTAAGTGTGAAATATCAGTATGATATCACTAGTTATTATAATATGCGTTTAGGATAATAATAGAATTTATGTCGTGACTGTTAAAAGCTATTTAGCTAATCAATCGTGAGGCTTTTGTACTGGACATATCGCAACTCCAATTTCACTGCTTACTATTTAGGATTTTTTAAATCTTCTTTTATAATCTGCCGGACCTTAACACTAAACAATACAATAGCCACCAATACTAAAAATATTAGTAAGAGAAACATCAAATTTCTTTTTAGAACCTCTAAGGTCAAATTGTGGTATTGATCTGAGGCTATCCCACTTAGCAGTATAGCTAGTACGAATATAAAACATTTCATAACAGCAGTTAAATAAGGATGACCTTTAATTTTCCAAAATATAATAACTACAGTACAGGCCATAATTATGAATGAGGCCATATATTATTTTCCTTTTCAGCTCTGATTTGAATCGATTTACTACCAGCTCATCCAAAGAACATTTATAAAAAGATATAAAAAAACTGCGTAGCCCTCAAGCTTAAGGACTACACAGTTCACTAATATCTATACAGGCATCGACTGCTGATGGTATCCATCAAGAGTCAGATTGCACGAATCAATTAAGCATTATTTTTTAAGTACTCTAACATAGTATCTGCATCTGATACTTCAAATGGGTCAGTTGGGCAGTTGTCTTCAAAGCCTGGTTCGATAAACATTTTTTTGATTTCTTTGTTTTCAACCAGCATTGAATAACGCCATGAACGCATACCAAAGCCAAGGTTTTCTTTTTCAACAAGCATACCCATTTTGCGAGTGAACTCACCGTTACCATCAGGAAGTAAAAACACTTTTTTACGGCCTTGCTTTAAGCCCCACTGATACATAACGAAAGCATCGTTTACTGATATACAAACCACTTCATCTACACCCAACGCTTTAAACTCATCGTATAGCTCTTCATAGCGAGGTAGATGGCTAGTAGAACAAGTTGGTGTGAAAGCACCAGGTAGTGAGAATACAACCACTTTTTTATTAGCAAATAATTCGTCTGTAGTTAGGTCATACCATTTAAATGGGTTTTCGCCACCGATAGATTCGTCACGAACACGAGTTTTAAAAGTTACATCAGGTACATGGGTAATCATTATTTTCTCCAATTTAAGTTATTGTGTTTTTGTTTTCAAGCTCTTTGAATATATTATCAGTTATAGCTATCATTATTCAAACTATTAACTATCTATTTAAAATAGACAATACCAATTCTTACATTCGATTACTCAAATTCAACGGCTATCTATCTTTGCCTATTGTGAAATCTTTGCTAAAATAAATCATGTTACAGGATTTACTTTTAAATCCAGTAGCAGATACTGTTAAATAATTCTGGCTTTTTTAGTTTCTATTTGGTCAGTTATTTAACAGCTAATATTAAGAATCTAATCGTTATCAAATCTCATTATAGAAAATCAATTAGTATTACCAAGACAGCTGCTCCTTATCCTGAGGAGAGTTTTAGCTGACCTATATTTGATGCCAAAAAATGACTTTATTTAGTCGTTTCTAATTCTTATTTAGGGTCAACTAAGCGGATATTTAGGGTCAACTAAGCGGATATTTAGGGTCAACTAAGCTGACTGGTCTTACTTTAATTGATACGACTCCATAAGAATTGAAAAGTGAGATAATGATGATAATGAGCTTCTATAGCAGTGATGAACAGCTAGTAATTAGAGAGTTTTTTGAGCAAACGGTTCCTACCTTCCCCTTCAAAGTATACGCCCCACCCTTCTATACAGTAAATGCCGAAAACTTAATGCGCATCAAGGCTCTGTGCTGCCATCTGATGGATCCTTACTCCTACGATGGTCAAATTCCCCGTGAAGTAGATTGGTTCTTAAGTAATCTAGCCATCGCTGAGCAGACCGTGCTGTGTCCTTTTGAGTATGAGATTACACAAAGCCAAGGGTATATCTCTTTGATGTATATCTATGACGCTTCTCGTTGTAACTTTGAGAATACTATAGCACTCTATACGCGCCAGTATATGACTATTAAAGGCTATATAGACAATCCAGAAGCTGAGGATTACTTTTGTATTTTCCCAGTGATAAATACTCCCCGCAGTGTGACTCAAAACCTGCACGAAGTCACCAATTTGGCGTATCGCCATATGGAGCTAATTAAAAATGCCGATCTGCATAAGGTGGTGACCGTAGCACACGATGGCAAATATCTAATATTTTCTTTATCGGAGATATTATCCTTAAGCTACTTTGGATTTGAGATTAATCCGCCTCCAGAAGATCCAGACAAAAAGCACTCAGTGTCTCATATGGATTATGATGAGTATATGAATGCTGTTGAGACTTTGGGTCTGGATCGGGTTGAGTTGCCAGTTTTTGTTTTTGAAGCGCCTACTAAGTGTTAATTGGTAGTGCAATGTAAACTGATAGAACAATATAAGTAGTTGAGGCAGATAGATGTTCTCAGCTACTACTTTAGGCAGCCAATTCTCATTTACCAAGGCTTTAAGCAAGTTGTTCCTAATGCTGCGATGCGATGCTTAACACTATGCAGTATACTGGGCAGAGTAAACTGCTTGGCTGCCTTACCAACATTTAACCCAAAGTTCGTCAACAATACAATTATCAAAGATTAGCCAACCACTAAAAGCTACAAAAATAATAAACTTCTTTTCTCCAGTTCATTAAGCTCTTAACATTTTCTTGATTATGAAATCATTACTATGATGGGACAGCTTTACGGTAAGACTTAAAGTGCTATCATCGGCCTAAGCCTCATACCCTATCATGACAATTTTATAATTCAGGAAGCCCCTTATGTCTGCCTATAACTCCGCATCATCTCCTTTAACTGGAGTATCAAGTAGCCCTGTACAACATAATAATATGCTCAATAAGGTGCCTGAAATCACCTTGATTTTTTGGCTAATAAAGATGATGTCAACCACAGTCGGTGAAACCGCCGCAGACTTCTTGATATTTAACTTTAAACTAGGATTACCTCTCACCTCTGTAATCATGACTGTATTATTTGCTATCGTTTTAGTAATACAGTTAAAAGCGAAACAATATATTCCTTGGAAGTACTGGCTCACGGTGGTATTCGTCAGCATACTTGGCACCTTGATCACCGATAACATGACCGATAATCTTGGCATACCGTTATCGTATTCCACCGTAGGTTTTAGCGCGCTACTCGCGGTGGTATTTGCCGTTTGGTATTCACGTGAAAAAACTCTGTCTATTCATCATATCGACACTTTCCCTCGTGAATTATTTTATTGGATTGCCATCTTAGCGACTTTCGCTTTAGGCACTGCAGCTGGTGACTGGTTCGCTGAGGGACTTCACCTAGGCTATCTGACATCAACGTTAATATTTGCGGCAGGCATCGCTATCATTGCTGCTGGTTACTATGGGTTTAAATCACACAGTGTCTTATGCTTTTGGTTGGCTTATATTTTGACCCGCCCACTTGGTGCTGCGTTTGGTGATTGGTTATCACAACCCCTAAATAATGGTGGCTTAGGCTTGGGCGTTACCAGTATAAGCGTCGTGTTTTTATTAATGATTGTGGGTTTAGTGAGCTATGAAACCTACAAAAAGAATAAACCCTTTACTGTAAAATAACCTATCTTTGGCAAACGCGCTGAATTACTAGCTTGTAGTATTTGCTGTTATTTCTCTAAATGGTAGATGAGCTAAGGTAAATATCCATCTTCAGGCAGTATTTCAGTAGGCAGGTTAGGCTCATCCATGGCTTCTAGTAAGTTCCTTTCAATCATACGAGACAATGTAGTTAGCGGTAAATGGTTGGCTGCTTCCCCAAAAGGATCGGCTATCTCCTCATTAAGGGCATCCAAACCAAAAAAGGTATAAGCAATCACTCCGCAGACTAGTGGGGTCACCCAGCCCAATGACGTGGCCAAACCAAATGGCAGCATAAAACAGTATAGATAAGTTGTGCGGTGCACCAATAAAGTATAAGCAAGTGGCAGGGGCGTATTATGAATGCGCTCACACGCTGATAATACCACAGTCAATGAGGTTAACCGCTCATCCATGTTTTGTATCATAAGATCAGAGGTTAGATTCTTTTGTCGACATTGCTTTAACTGTTGACCCAATAATCGCAATATATATTCTGGCAAATTACCAGCTTGACGCGCACTGATATGATGCTCTGGCACAATAAATTTATCGACATCTTGCCAAGGGGAGGTGTCACGAAGTCTGTGCCGCAATGCATGGGTAAAAGCAATGGCCAGATTAACCATAGTTCGTTGCGCGTCCAACCCACCTTCTGCTTTATCATCTACAAAAGATATCACTTGTCGGGTGAAGCTACGAGACTCATAAACCAGCTGTCCCCACAATATTCTGGCTTCCCACCACCGTTGATAACTGGCATTATTACGAAACCCGAGAAACAGTGACAAGGCTATCCCTAGTAAGGTCAAAGGTGCAGCACTGTAAGAAGAAAAGGAGCTAGGAATCCAATGCTGAACCGCTGAAATGATGGCACTCATCAAGATTATAAACAGCACTTGACGATAGATATGGGGAATAATAGAGCCGCGCAACGTAAAGAGTATCTTAAAGGCATTGGGTTTTTGCAACACAATCATGACTGCTTCCTGTTGAGATAATCTTAGTATGCGCAGTATTAGTTATTAAATAAGATAGATGATGTAAATTACCTATTTTCTGAAAAATGGGCGCGATATTTTAACATCAAATTCAATCTAAAACCCAAACTTTATCAGCCTCTACAGCTTGATATTCTGTGTCTCCCAAGGTTTGCTTTCTTATCAAGCGATTATCCTCTATCCCTTGCATACTGGCTACTTCATCAGGGTCAGACAGATTATAAAACTGAATAAAACGATACAACGTCCACTGATAACCGTCTAAATACTGTTCGGTCTGCTCATTGTAATGGCTTGAGCTTTTGATACCGTCTTTAGGCTGACTCTCTACTGCTTCAAATACATTCGAGAAATCCAGCGATCCCTCAATAGTACATAAAACTTGAGAATAGCTTATGCGCTGCTCAAACAACCAAGTAGCCAGATAATAAGGCTCATCTAACTGCTGCAAAGTGGTTTGCCACGACTGATATATCTTTAACAGATTGGCGATAAGCAAGGTTTCAAGCTCGCCGGTTGGCTCTGCAGGGACACTATTAATCATCAACTGCGAATCCGACCAAGGACGCACCCAAAGCTTGACGTAATCGTGACGTGTCTGCTGTAACTTGCCTAAGTCTAAGGTTTTGTAATGCTCGCCCCACTCGTTGATTAAACGTTTTCGGCGGTTAATGCCTCTGATTTTGCGGTATCTTATTTTATTATTATTCATGTGTTTGCTTTCACAGTTATATGGCTCTGAATTAGGTCTAGTATTGGATTTGCACAATCAGGTTGTGAGACATTAATAATCAATCTTAGCTCGAAGCGCTTTGGTTCTACCACGTTGGACTTTTTTATCGACCCGTTTGCGTTTTGCATTTCTACTAGGTTTAGTCGGTCGCCTAGTAGGATTAACATGGGTTGCTGACACAATAAACTGCTTAAGGCGCTGCATAGCATCTATTTTGTTACGCTCTTGAGTACGATATTGCTGCGCTTTAATAATGAGCACACCCTCTTTGGTAATACGGTTGTCTTTGCTGTTTAACAACAGCTGTTTTTGCTCATCACTCAAACTTGAAGCAGCAATGTCAAAACGCAGATGTATCGCCGACGAGACTTTATTAACGTTTTGCCCGCCAGCCCCTTGAGCACGAATCGCTGTAATTTCTATATCGCTTTCATTAAGCGTTATTGTGTCACTAATCATTTTGTCATTATGTGTCATTAGTTATTTTGTCACTATTAATAGGTATCATAGTTATTATGCAGCACCGATAACATTCAATAAATGACCGGTTTTAATATAAATAGTAGCCCCACTCTCTCCCGCTATTAAGTCGCAGTCACGGCTCAAATTATCATCTGCAGGCAGTCTTATCCAGCTTTGTGGCTGATATTGTGCTTCTGCATCTACCAGCATACCGCCAATCACCAATATCTCTGCTCCGCCAGAGGTAACAGCAGTATCGTCTTCATTGGCAGCACTATCTGCAAACATACCCATACCCTCTACAAATACTGGCTCGCCAGCTTCTATACGCTGTAAGCTTACTTGCTCATAATCATCGGAGAATAGCTGACAAACCTCACGTCCATCTAACGTTTGCCAGTTGCTAGCATCATTGGTGTTGGTTGCCACATAGCGGGTTTCGGACTCTGGCATCTGACGCAGTTTAACGAAGATTAAGGCGCCCTCCTCACTATAAGGCTGATGTCCTGAGCCAGGGGGATTACGTAAATACCAACCAGCTGGATAATGAGTGTCATCTGCTGAGAATGTCCCTTCCAATACTAATATCTCTTCACCGCCCGGATGCTGATGATGCGGAAAATAAGACTGAGGGGCATAACGTACTAGACTGGTTGCGCGCGCTTTTTCAGCCCCTATTCGGTCTAACATCATCCGCTCCACACCACCTTGAGGTGATGCGACCCATTGATGTTGCTCCAGTCTTACACTGGCGGGTTGCGAGAAGTCTGCATTAATTAACATATATCTAGGCCCTTAATATTCAACAGAGGCGTAATTTAAATCTATAAACAAATTCAATAGATAAGCTATTGTGGTGCTATCACACCGAAACACCAAACAAATTACCAATAATAGTAGTGGCTAGCATGGCCAGCACCCCCCAAGTGACTACCCTAGCAGTTGCAGGAACAACCGGTGCACCGCCTAGGCGTGCTGATACCACACCCAATATCATCAGCCCCAGTACCGTTAACGCCGCTAACGAGTAGACCAAAGTGTCCGCTGGGAACAACAATATACCTATGACCGGCAACACACCGCCAGATATAAATGCCAATGCAGACGCTATGGCTGCCTGTAGCGGATTGGCTTGACTGACCTCCGTAATACCAATCTCATCTCTGGCGTGTGTCTCTAAGGC
>JAHHUJ010000105.1 GCA_020024075.1 Psychrobacter sp. | reverse complement strand
GAGCCCCCTCAAGGCCTAATGTTTGGATTAGATTTGGACTCAAGTCTGCGGTTGGGTTTAAGGCTGAGTTCAGCGATTGTGAGCGACACTGCTGTAATATCCGTTGGTGATAAGCTAAATCGCCACGAGTAGATGAGGGGTGTCTTGTCATTAAAGACTGAGTCATCATGGCTAAAGGATCTAAGGTTGACATCGGCGATGCAGACCCACTTGATATCAACGCTGCTGAAGCTGAGTCCGCTGTTATGATAACCACTGCATTGCCGACGCTATAAGTCAAAGCGTCTAATTCCTCGGTCTCAAAGTGCCGTATAGAACATTGATTATAAATAGGTTTTGAGTATAGCTTTTGAGCATTGCTCATAGAGAAAACTGGCTCTATATCCATCAAAGTAACTGGCTCATTATTAGCTTTGATGGAGGGCTGCTCTACGGGAGATTGGCTCGAAGTATTGCGGATATCAACAATTTCAATATCATTAAGTGATACTGATTCAGCAGTACTTAAAGGACTCCCCATACTAGCTTTGTTAATGTTAACTACGCTACTGCCGCTATCTGTGCCCATCAGATAAGCAGACGCTTGAGCATAAGCGGCCATACTGCTGATAAATACGCCATCGTCCCCTGTATGTTGTCTTCCACAGTTGGGAAACTTTGGACACTGATCTTTGATGAAGTTTTTAATTTTATATCGCTGTGACTCGGGCTTATGGCTATCGGCTACCTGACCAAGAGCTGCTACTGGAACCAATACCAACTCTGCCGCCGCCTCTCCCTGATCCACATCAGCCACTTTACCAATACCCAGCTGCAAGTTATCTGCCATCAGTCCAGGCGTGTCCATAAGATAAACCAAGGCTTGCTGTAAATATTGCAGGTTCTGTGTGTGATTGGGAGTTGTATATAAGGCAGGATCAAGCAATAAAAATAACACCGGTCCTGGCGCTTGTGCCGAGCTTGAATGATAGCCCACACTATAAACAGCCAAATCTCCTTGAGCCGGTAAAGTATTGGCCGAAGCATAAGGACTAACGACAAGCTGAATGAGCATAGCCATCACAATCAAAGCCACATTGATTGATGGCATAAGCAGCCTAAAACTCTGACAAGACCTTTTAACTAACTGTAGCACACTACAGCGTAGCCGCTGCAGACAGGCAAAAACATAGTTTTTAAACTGAAAGTTACTAAATCGGAAGTTATTAAATTGCAAGTCATGATTCTGGATAAGTCATACCCTTGGCTATTTATGAGGCCGGTTAGCTGGTTTATTAGCCTGTAATCAACCCGCTACTATTGTGATTAACAAACAAAACTAAGGTTATAAATCAGGTACTGCCTGATAAGAAAACACATAGTCTTGCACTTGAGTATTGAAAGGAGTGCCTGTTCTTTTTAAACAAGCAAACTGATTTTCGGTCTTGCCAAACCAAGTATCATTTGAGGTGTTTATAGTTACCGGCTTGGCCAAGCAGCTGTCAATCTCACCCAACCTAGCTCTGCTAAAGCTTGGCATAACAGAGGTCACATAAAGCCGAATGTGGGTTTGCGTATTACTTGCTAAGTCCTGCCCTAAAGGGCCTGAAAATGGAGTCGCCGTATGAGTTTTGATGGTATTTTTAGATTTTGCCGGCTCTAGGGATTGAAGCTCTACTGAATTTAGTCGCACAAATGATAGTTGGGTAGCGATGATTTTGCGGTCACTAACAAAGTGATTACTATCACTGTCCGCCAAATTACAGTATCCATCAGGATTTATAGTCTCCTTGCTATCGGTTATTATTTTTGCGCTAGAAGCGCTATAAATCGTCGAGTGCAGTTTTGGCTGATAGCACACCGTATATTCTGCTAGTGTTGGATTTATTCCCTGTTTTGACAAGTAACCAAAAGGTCCAGAATCTGCTGTTAATAAACCTAACTGCTCCTTATCTTTTGATAGCCTGTCTAGCTGTCGCAGCGGGGCGTCGGATGCTTGAAACAATAGCTGATTGATTTGATAGGTTGTGGTCAAATCCAAAGAGGTATTAGCACTTCTTACAGCAATAAGACTGGCAGTAGCCATTAATAACAAGAGCAACAATACTATCATCAACACGGCACCTTGTTGTCCTTGATTGTGTTGCCTTTGATTGTATTGCCTTTGATTGTATTGCCTTTGATTGTATTGTCCTTGATTATGTTGCACTAGATTATTAAGTCGGCTTCTAAAGCGACTATCTGTGAGATAAGCAAGGTTTGTCTTGAGATTTCCAGCTGTTTTCATTGCCAATTCTTAATCATTGGCTAAGCCGAGTATTGCGTAGTGCTACCACAGTTTGTAACGTTTGACGCTTATAATTAGGCACTGTTTGTCTGATCTGATAGTCTTCGCCTTGCAATTGAAAAGTGCTACGCATTTTTTTGCTATTCCCTTCAAGCACCTCACTTATACTTCGAGCGATAATCCCTAACTCAATCGCCACAATAGGTGCATCATAGGTATAGTTTGAGGCAAAAGGCATCGAGCTTTGACCCACAGAATGCTTAGTAAGATACGTATCAATAGGCATATAAGCCACTCCTTGCTCTAGCTGAACGCCTAATTTAACTGAGAAATAATCCACTCTATTAATCAGTATCACCCCATTGTCACCAAAGCCTTTAATGCTCAGACTATCTATCGCTAGTCTAGTGGCATTTTGTACCCCATTTAATACATAGCTACCAGCATCACACGCCAAGACAATGGCCTGTGTTTTATCCTCTTTACCAACACGCTGATTGTCTGTCCGTGTAAAATAGCGCTCAATAACCATATCTCCTTTCTTAACTGCCCTACCTTCACAGTCATAACTGTCAAAAGGAGCCCGGTACTGTATGGTCAACTGATCACTAGTTACAGGTGCTATAAGATTACTGGGCCCCGCCCCATTTTTGGTCAGCAGTCTAGGCTCAATGCCGCGTATCCCTCTTAGGTTACCTACTTTGAGCGGCTTGCCCGCTAAGCTTAACTGTAAGCTATCCTCAGATCCAGTTAATACAATCCCTGTCCCAGCCGTTTGTTGTCGCATCGAGCTTGAAGCACCCAAGTTGGCATGTAAGATTTCTTTCACCATCGAAGTTAACCCAAATACAGCCGCATCCTGTACCTCAGAGTTAGAGCGCTGTAGCTTTTGAGTGCTCATGCTGTGGCTAAAAAGCTGAAAAGCCGCTGAGCTTATCACCAATCCCAAACTCAAGGCTAACATTAGCTCAACTAAGGTAAATCCTTGCTCAGTTAGCGTCATATTGGTCTTCGAGTAGCCTTGGAATTTGGCTAAAACTTTATCAGTTCGCTGTTTGTGATGGGCTCTATAAAGCATCAATTAATCTCAGCAAAGACACAATCAGCTTGTTTTGCAACGCTACCATCTGCATTAAAACAACGGATTGATTCACTATGCTCCTTGCTATCTTGGCCCATGTCACTTTGATTATTTGCTATGGTCTTTCCCCAAGCTACTATCAAGCACTTTGGGGTTACTCCATTTGCCTTATCCCTAACTCCTAGACAATCAATCATACCTAAGCTAAATCCTTGCTCAGCCGCTTGCTGTGTTAAATTTACGACATCATTTCGTGCCAACTGTTCTACACTGCATCCTTGACTTTGTACACAGTCTGTCGCTTTAAGAGGCCCCGCGGTATTAAAGTATTGTTGATAAATACTAAAGTCCTGCAACTGACTATTGGCCCTTATGCGCTCCGTTGACTCATTCAATATCATCAACGCCCGCAGACGCATCATTGAGTAATGAGTGCTGCTTATGGTCTGACTCTGCAAAATAGCATAGCCTAAAGCAGCACTGCTAAATAGAAGCAAGGCCACCAATACTTCTATAAGGCCAAGTCCCTGCTGCTGACAGCCATCATACAATTGCGAGCCCCTGAGCCCCTTGAGCATTGTTAAGCTACCCCTATACTGTTAGAAACTGACCCATATTTTAGAGTTTGATACACAATACTGAGGCATAATAAAAAAATATAATTAAGAAAAACTTAACATTATATTACCTAACTTTTGTGATAAAGGGGGAATTATTTACCGTGAGAAACACAGTAAGCCCTGATTTTTGTCTCAGGATGAGCTTGAGTTATGGTTTTAGCGATAGCCGCTAAGGTCGTTCCAGTAGTTACCACATCATCAAATAATAACAACCGCTTCACCGTAGGTTGTGCGTTGATATTAAAGGCATGGCTGATATTGGCTTGACGCTCGTTTCTGGCCAAACCTTGCTGGCTAACTGCATCATCAATACGACTTACCCCATGCCACAAGGGTATTTGCCAATGCTTTGATAAATAGTAAGCCAATACTGAGACAGGGTCATAACCCCGCTTTTTTAGCCGATTGGAAGTAGTGGGTGTGGGTACGATGACACTATTGGTTGCATGACAACCTTGCGGTCTGGGTAATTGATGAATGGCGTGAACCAATATCGGCAAAGCATCGACTTGCTCTTTATATTTAAAAGCAATGATAGCCGCCCTGATATAGCTTAGATGCGGAGCCGCTGCTTGAATTTGCAAAGTACGATGAGAGGCTAACTGAGAATTAATAGGATCACTATCTTCAATAGGGATAAGGTGCTGCAAAAGCTCAGGCCGCCAATAGATACTATCATGACAAGCCTGACAAATAATTGACGAAAAAAAAGAGCGCTTACCATTTAAGCCCTCTTTTTGTGCAACAGCTGGATTACTATGACACACACAGCAAACTCTTTGTAAATACTGTACCCGCCACATACCCAGTTGATAAAAGGCAGGCACAGCTTGTCTTATAACTTTTGCGGGTATAATTTGTCGCTGTGCCGCTTTAGGGGTCAAGGAAGTCAATAACTGCTATAACCCTTTCCAATCATTTAAAGATAGACCCACACCGACAGCAGTGGTCTCTTTATTATAATCAATGATAGACTCTCCATAACCATGGAAAATCTGGATAAATCCATACACATCACGCGATATAGGAACCGTATAATCTAACTGGACGGCCCCTTTGTCAGTTTCAAAATTATAACGACCTAAGGCAGACAAGGTCTCCCCTCGACCAAAGTCGTATAACGCTTTAAGCTCGCCATGACCATAGTAATCGGTTATATCAGGGTTATCACTCGACTTAGAGCTATCCTTCTCTTTGACATGGGTCCAAATCTTAGGCTGAAGACTAAACTTACCCCACTCAGCCCCACCCATTAGATACAAACGGTTCCAAGATCGCGACCAAGGGTCAGACTGACCATTAGAGTGGTGAATAGCCCCTGCCCCCAACATACGCAACCGACCATTAAAAGGTAAGTCCGCTTTTACTGGCTGAGTAATAAACATCTCAGGCATATAGTCGGTGGCTCTAAAGGGACGGGAGTGTTCATCGTTATACACCTGCCAATGCATTTGCTGGGTATAACCAAACCAAACATCAGCATTGGTATCAAACACGTCTTCTAAAATTTTAGTCTTTAAAGAAATCTGTGCTTTAAGCTCTAATTTATCAGCATATTTATTACCATACTCGTCAAATTGAGCCTCATTAGGATGTAGAGTCGGTGTTTCTGGACGGAGATTTGGAGAGTATTGCACGTAAGCGGGTAATAAATAAATAGCACGATGCGGTCTAACTGTCCAAGTCCCCAGCTCATTATTTTTATCTAAGTCATAAGCCAGACTAAGCGGGGTATAAGCGGCAAAATCATCAACCGTAATCCCTGCTTTAGCCAGTTGTTCCTCACCAAATGCAGTCGGGGCTCCAGTAACCGCCTTACCTTCAGCTTCAGCTACTATCTCGGAATCTGCTGCATCTGCCTCTGAAGCTTCATTGTCTTCATTTGCAAAGACCGCAGTTGGACGAAAGTCACTAAAGCTTGCCTTGACGGTCTCAACCAAATCCAGAGGTAATTTTTCACGACCCAAAATAATCTCTTCACCAGCAGCAACTTTGTCATAGCAGGCCAAACGAGCCGATTCTAGTTTTAAATCCGTACACTTCATAAAAGCATCAACTGCCAATTGTGGGGCGTTTGAGCCTATGGATTCCGCAGCTAAATTCCCAGTCTCAGCAGACGCAGCACTAAGGGTTAACGGTGCGCAACAAGCTGCCGCAACACAAAGGGTCAAAAACTTAAGTTTTGAAGAAGGCAGTCTCGACATCTGTATTAATGGCCGCAAAGTAATCATGCGTATTCCTGATAAATAGGGTAAAAGAATTATTATACTATTAAACAAAACAGTTAACTAAAAACATTATCATCTGTAAGTGACTAAAAGATGACTTATAATGAGCTACCTAGCCTCTGTAGAGCTGGGAGAACTCTGCCAAAATAGGTTAATAACTAAAAAATCACAATATAAAAAAAATTGTCAGTAAGTTGTTAATAACGGCAGCTTAAGCCAAATAAATATAAACCAAACCCGCTAAATAGAAGCTATTGGAAACGCTGGCCCTTATGCTCTATCCACCCATGCTGGTGTCGAGCGGCAGGATCATGATGCGTCCAGTGTACTACCCCACCTTGTGGGTTATACTCGTATTGGCCATAAAAGACCACCTCATCGCCTTTTTGTAGAGCATCAACTCTTGGGGCTAAATCTATATTATGAGCAATAAGCACTGTGTGCTCTGGCTCAATACCTGCTAACTGAACGATAAAGCGCTGGTGGCGGCTGCCCTCGTTATCGTCAGCCAATACCGCTGTTACCTGCCCGCAGCCTTTAACCTGTACGGAATTGCGTTGCTGCTCAAAAGCTTCCAAAATCACACTATTAACACAGGTCAAAGAGGATTTTGTGCGTTGTTTGGTATCAGCAACAACAGCAGTATCTGCTGAATCTATTTCAATGTTATTCAGGTTGGAACCGCTTTCAATCGTAGCTTCCGTATCCCCAGTTTCAGGTTCACAGGCACTTAATATTGGTCCAGAGCTTAACACTAGGGCTAGCCCCAGTTTAGGGATCAAGTTTCTCACAGTTATCGCCTTAAAGATAAGGTGTGGAGCAATATAGTGTAAAACTATGTACTTATCAAGTAATAAGAATTTAAGACAGTGTACCTTATAACCTTTGATGCAATTCTTAAAGTAGCTCTGGTTTAACCACAATCAATAGCATCTATACTTTGAAGCAGACCTTCATCT
>JAHHUJ010000104.1 GCA_020024075.1 Psychrobacter sp. | reverse complement strand
AAATAAATGGGCATATTTGGGTAAATCCCGATAGCTCTTAAGCTCAGGATTATCTTCAAGTACGTATTTGGGCACATACCAACCTTGGGTAGCACCGCCCTGTAAGGTATCGCCTATGACGGCTGCTTTATTTGCTGCAATCGCCTCTTCCATAATCGGCGAACGCCCAACCCACTGCTCGCCAATAACTTGGATGTCATCTTGCGCCAATGCAGTCTCTAACGCCGGCCCAGTCCCTGGCACCAACTCAGTTTTGCAGCCATAGCCTTCCTCGGCGATAGTTTGCAATACTGAGGAGATAAATTGACCACTCTCCCAAGTCAAAGAACCAAACTTCACTGGCTTGCCATCACCCGCACCACAAGCAGCCATAGCCGGTGACGATAATAGGGAGAAACACAACAGTAGCAGGCCCAATAAAGAGTAGCGTTTGATACAGCGATGTTGAGGTGAGTTAGATGGGCGCAAAGCAATACCTATTTTTTATTATTGTGGTAAAAATTATTCTAAATAAATACGTTAAATGATTACAAAAATCACTTATATTGGTTATACCGTAATTTACTAAAAATTACCAATACAGAGTGTAGCTTTTAAAGCAAAGGCCCCTCTAATATTTTAGAAGGGCCTTTATTAATAGGGTTACTGATTTACAAAACCAGTTAGTAAGTTATGTGCTTAGCAGCTGATTATTTGGTTAAAAACTTCAGTCCTTTTCTAAATAACTCACTATAAGGTGGTAACATGAGACTCATCGCATTAAGCTTCGATTGCACAAACACCGGCTTCATGTGACTTAAACGCTCAAAACCTGCTTTTCCATGATAAGCACCCATGCCTGAATGACCCACACCCCCAAAAGGCAGCTCATGTTGGGCCACATGCATAATAACCTCATTAACCGCTACGCCGCCTGAGACGGTGTGATTGCGCACGTAGTCGATATCCTCATTATTCTCGCCAAAGATATATAACGCTAAGGGGCGCGGACGACTATTGATAAACTCAACCGCATCACGCAGACCATTAACATGTACTAAAGGCAAGATCGGTGCAAAAAGCTCATTTTGCATTACCTCGCTCTCTGGATCTGGATTAAGCACAATCACCGGCGGCATTAAACGCGTTTCTGCATTGGCCGTGACATTGGTTAATGGAACAACCTGCTCATTAGGTAACTGTTCTAAATAACCTTCAACTCGCTTAAACTGACGGTCGTTAATAATGCGGGTATAGTCTTCGTTATTGGCGATAGTAGGATAATGCTTCTCTACCCACTGCTTCGCTAATTTGACAAACTTACTGTGTAGTGAAGCGTTAATCAATACATAATCAGGAGCAATACAGGTCTGACCTGCATTTAGCGTCTTACCCATCATCACTCGATTGACAGCGTTCTCTAAATTCACCTCATCTAATATAACAACCGGAGACTTTCCGCCTAGCTCTAAAGTCACAGGCGTCAAGTTAGGAGCAGCAGCAGCCATCACTTGTTTGCCCACATTGGTTGAGCCTGTATAAAGCAGGTGATCAAAAGGCAGAGCACTAAAGGCCTCAGCTATATCTACTTCCCCAACAACCACAGACACCACATCAGATGAAAAATGGCGAGACACCGCTTCTGCAAAGGCTTCTGCAAATAATGGCGCTGATTCACTCATTTTAATCATAATGCGGTTGCCAGCAGTCAATGCATCAATCATAGGGCCTACTGCCAAAAACAGAGGATAGTTCCAAGGAACCATAATACCCACTACCCCCAAAGGTTGTGGCTGAATCTCATTATGGGCAGGGCGATAGAGGGTTGAGATAGACACACGGCGGGTTTTCATCCAAGACTTGCCATGCTTCTTGGCATGAGCAATCCCTTGAAAACTTGGAAATAGTTCTGCGAAGTTAGTCTCGTCTTTACTTCGATTACCAAAGTCTTGACTAATTGCGTCAGCGAAAATCTGCTTACTCTCGGTCAACATACTCTCTAGACTTTCAAGTAAAGCTTCTCTATCCGTCCATGAGTTGATCGGACGTTTACGACTCAGCTTGTGCATATGTTCAAACTGAGCGGTTAACTGCTCTTTTGTGGTAATGATACTTTGACTCATTCAAATATCCTTATGATTGTGTCATTATTAATTGTTATGTAATTCATCAGGGCTGACATACTATTTTATAAACATAGCATTTATAAACTTAGCATTGCTATATCTTAAGCCATAGCAGCTCTGCAACTTAAAACATAGTAGTTATCCATCACAGAATTACAACCTATATCGACATATCTGTTAAATATTCAGCCCAACTTGTAATCCTGTATAAAAATAGCACAATTAATCCTTTTGTGGTGCTATTAATTATTTAGTGTCGCTCATTGGTAAAGCTCGTCAAAAGCCTCTTTGCAAGCTTAACGCAAGCCTATCAACTATACATCAGGCATATAATTGCTGTCTTTGATGATAAGAAACTTACCCAAAACTCTGCCTTTTTTAGTTATCATAGTGAGTTATTATCTTCACTATTATTATAGTGATTAATCCCTAAAACTAAACATTAGTTGATTATGGCTGTTTTAAAATGAATAACAATACTGCCCCAAATAATATTACTAACCCAACCAATACTCCAAGTAACACTCCAAATAACACGCTAAATAACGCGCTAAATAACACGCCAATCATTCGAACTCTGTTAAATGCTGATTATACCAGCACTCATGATGCCATGCTGAACACTACTTTGTCGCGTATTGAAAGTAAGAAACAAGGCATCACAACCCCAGATGAGCTATGGATAGTTGAGCATAATGATGTTTATACCTTGGGGCAGGCAGGCAAAGAGGAACACATTTTACAACGTGTAGATACGCCGATCATTCACACCGACCGCGGCGGACAAGTGACCTGGCATGGCAAGGGACAACTGGTACTATATTGGCTCATTGATTTAAATGAGGCCAATTGGTCAGTCCGTGATATGGTATCTCATGCCGAACAAAGTATTGAAGATGTATTAAACAGCTGCTTGGCTCAGGACTCACAACATCAATTTTATGCCAAATCTCGGCGTGATGCCCCCGGGGTGTATATCTACAATAACGACGATTTAATGTTAGGTAAGATAGCGTCCCTAGGCTTTAAGATTAAGCATGGTTTTAGTTATCATGGTATTGCCTTAAACTTAACCTGTGACTTGGCAGTATTTAACGCCATTAATCCGTGTGGTTATGCAGGAATGAAAATGTTAAAGCTTGAAGACTTTGTTGACTTAGCTGCGCCATCAGATACGCCAATTAGTGATTTAGCTGTCACCAAACAGTTGCTGTCAAACATCCAAAAACGTCTTGCAGGTGATATCAAGCTAAACCCTACCAGTAAATAATAAAATTATTCATCATGAGAGTTGAATTATGACCACAGACACAAGCTTTGGGATACTGACCGCCTCCTCTGGGCATACTGACCCCAATATTATGGCAAGCCTAGAGTCTGTGCCTACTAACGATGAGAGCAATCAGACTTCTGCGACCGACAGCCTACTAACCAACCCTAATACCTTAATACTAAATGAGTTATTAACTGATAAAGAGACGCCTTGGCAGGTTCATAATTGTAAAATCATAGATAAGTCAGTCACTCAGGAACAGCTATTACCCTTTATTTATCACTATGATGCCCTATCTGAGGAGCTAAAGCAGCTATACCCCTTAACTGGCGATCTATTAAAGCAATTTCAAACCCCAATGTCAGCACAACAGGCAGCTGAGCTGCTAGGATTAGATGCAGCATTAGTCCCTACTCCTTGGATGGTCAAAATAACAGGCACTTTGGTTATGTTTTGCGAGTGGCTACAAATTGCCCTGAGGCTAAAATTCACCAATACTGCCAAAGACTATGATCCTATTTATACTACGACTGCTGCCAAGGCAGTAGAAGCTTCCATGCAAGACTGGCACTTTTATGGCGATATCTTTGTGCTTAATAAGGGCAATAAACCGCTGATCATGACGGTTGATCCCGACTGGATAGAAATTCCAAAGCTACCAGAATATCAGCTATTACCTGGTGAGTTTGGTTTGGCTACTTTGGCCTTATTAGAACAAAACAAGTCCCATATTACTGATTTGCAAGAGGCTATCAACCAAAGATTAGTATAGTAATTTCACCAAATAAATCATAATATTAGGTTATATATAGACAATCTTATTTGCTTTAACCAAAATCAGATTAATAGGTTACAATAGCCAATAGTAAATGAACCTCTAAAGATAAAAAGGATGTTGTATGCAATACCGCTCTAAGACCTCAACTTCAGGCCGTAATATGGCAGGTGCTCGTGCTTTATGGCGTGCCACGGGTATGACCGATGGTGATTTTGACAAACCTATTATTGCCATTGCCAACTCATTTACTCAGTTTGTGCCAGGTCATGTCCATCTAAAAGACATGGGACAACTGGTAGCAAGGGAGATTGAAAGAGTCGGCGGTGTTGCCAAAGAATTCAATACCATTGCTGTCGATGACGGTATTGCGATGGGTCACAGTGGTATGTTGTACTCCTTACCTAGCCGCGACCTAATTGCAGACTCGGTAGAGTACATGGTAAATGCTCACTGTGCAGACGCTTTAGTGTGCATCTCTAACTGTGACAAAATTACTCCGGGTATGTTAATGGCTGCTATGCGCCTAAATATCCCAGTGATCTTTGTTTCAGGTGGCCCAATGGAGGCAGGTAAAGTATTGGCCGAAGACTTAGCGCCAAGCCACAACCTAGATGCTCCAGTCAATGAAAATGGCAAAAAAATCCGTAAGCTTGACTTAGTAGACGCTATGATTGACGCCGCTGACGATAATGTTAGCGATGCAGATGTGTTAGAAATTGAGCGCTCTGCTTGTCCAACTTGTGGCTCATGCTCAGGTATGTTCACTGCCAACTCAATGAACTGCTTGACTGAAGCTTTGGGTTTATCACTTCCAGGTAACGGCTCATTACTGGCTACTCATGCCAAACGTGAACAATTATTCTTAGAAGCTGGTCGCCGCATTGTAGATCTGGCCAAACGCCGCTATGAGCAAGATGATGAGTCTGTGTTACCACGCTCTATCGCCACCAAAGCCGCGTTCGAGAACGCCATGAGCTTAGATATCGCTATGGGCGGCTCGACCAATACTATCTTGCACTTATTGGCAGCGGCGCACGAAGCGGAAGTTGACTTTAAGATGGCAGATATCGACCAGTTAAGTCGCCGTGTGCCTTGCTTGTCAAAAGTTGCTCCTGCCACCCAAAAATACCACATGGAAGATGTGCATCGTGCCGGCGGAGTATTGGCTATCTTGGCTGAGCTAAACCGCGCTGGGCTACTAACCACAGCCATTCCAACCGTACATAGCAGTACCCTACAAGAAGCGTTAGAGATGTGGGATGTGATGAATACGGATCATCCTAACCATGAAGCAGCTCGTGATCTTTATATCGCAGCACCAGGTGGCGTACGCACCACTCAAGCTTTCTCCCAAAACAAAGCTTGGTCAAACCTAGATCTAAACCGTGAGTCTGGCTGTATTCGTTCTGTCGAAAACGCCTACTCTACCGATGGTGGTCTAGCAGTGTTGTTTGGTAATATTGCTGAGCGTGGCTGTGTGGTAAAAACCGCTGGTGTAGATGAAAGTATCTTGACCTTTACTGGTCGTGCCCGTGTATTTGAATCGCAAGATGAAGCGGTCGATGCCATCTTGGCAGATAAAGTAGTAGCCGGTGATATCGTTATCATCCGCTACGAAGGACCCAAAGGTGGTCCCGGTATGCAAGAGATGCTATACCCCACTTCTTACTTAAAGTCGAAAGGCTTGGGTAAAGAATGTGCATTACTAACCGATGGCCGCTTCTCTGGTGGTACTTCTGGTCTATCAATCGGTCATGCCAGCCCAGAAGCGGCTGAAGGTGGGGCTATTGGCTTAGTTGAGGAAGGTGATACTATCCACATTGATATTCCAAATCGTAGTATCAATCTTGAAATCTCTGATAGAGATCTTGCCAAACGCAGAGAAGAGATGGAAGCTCGTGGCAGTAAAGCTTGGAAGCCGGTCAACCGTGAACGTCATGTAAGCCAAGCTCTACGTGCTTATGCTGCCATGACTACCAGTGCTGACACCGGTGCTATCCGTGATGTGAGCCAAGTTGAGCGTTAGACTGTAAATTACTGTTATTATAAAAAGTCAGCTTTGATCTGAACCCCATAAGTTGGACACAACTTGTGGGGTGTTTTTATGCACAAAACTTTATTTATTTAAGCTACCTAAAAGTTTTGATCCAGCCATTGCAAAATAGTTTCGGTAATCGCAAACTGGCGAATATCGGTACTCATGCCCACATCATAATTATGGCCGAAGGCCACAGCAAGCTCCCGCTTAACATCACACCAAGCCACTGAACCATTGTAGCCCATGTGACCAAAGGCAAAGCTTAACTCCTCATCATTAAAGCAGCGACTAAAGACTCTATGATAACCCAGACGCCACTGCATACTGTGCGGATTAGCGGCTGGCATAATGGCATCTGCACCTTTGACATGAATCTGTGACAACTGCTGAAATACTTGCTCAGATATAAGCTGTTTGCCCTGCCAACGCCCTCTATTGGCAAGCATGGCATACATCTTAGCCAACGCATCAGCTGAAGCCACATTATTTGCTGCGGGTATCTTTGCCATCAGTGCATCAGCAGTATAGTAATTAAAGCCCGAGCGGCCAGCAGGCACTAAAGCATACTTAAAGTCCTGCATTTGAATACTACTCATATCAAAATATAAATTGGCAATATCCAAGGTATTTAATACGGGCTTATCAACATCTTGCTGCTCATAAGCACTCTGCCAGCATGGATAAGCCATCAGATTTTGATAAACTTGTAAAGTCTGCTCACTATCAGAGCGTAGCTTGGGCTTAGCACTTCTTTTTTTAGGGGCAGAGGAATCTGACTGTGCGTCCTCTGTTAATCCGATAAAGCTCTCGAAGTCCTCAAAGTTCTTAGTCAAAGTGGCCACATTAGCCAGCTTTTGCTGAGGGACTCCAAAATAGAGGCTACCTTCTATACCCAGCGGTTGTGCCAAGTATTCATCGATAACTTCATTTAGAGTTTTAGCGGTTACCTTCTCTATCAGAC
>JAHHUJ010000103.1 GCA_020024075.1 Psychrobacter sp. | reverse complement strand
GCTTAAGAGAGTAAGAGTGGGGTAAGTATGATTTCATATCAAATCCGTATTTGGGTATTATCACTTTTGATTTTTAGTTTTAAATTATTAGCTTTTAATTGTTATCGCTGTATTTCAAGTTTAAGGCTGTGAGGCAGTAACTGGTTCAACATACATCACAGTTAGGTTATCTTTTACCAAGTATTTATTAGCTGCTTCATTAATGTCTTTACTGCTAATATTTGCCAATTCTTTAGGTAAGGTGTGAATTAGGCGATCATCTAAGCCACGAGATTGAAGATTACCAATCATATAAGCCTGTCCATCCATGCTGTCTTGCGCGAATATGAAGCCATTGATAGCATTGTTACGCGCACGCTGAAGCTCCTTATCACTAATGGTTTCGGTTTTAAATTTATCCACTTGCTCTAAAATGGCCTGCTGTGCTTGGGCCAAAGTTACCCCTTCACGTGGTGTTGCTTGAATCATAAATAGACCGTCGCCACGCTCGTATAAGTCATAATACGAAACCACTGATGCCAATAAGCCTTGCTCACGCACCAAGCTCTTCTCAAAACGAGCGGCATAACCGCCATCCATAATGAACTGCATCATAAGTAAGTCATAGACCTCCTTCTTGGGAAGATCAGTTGCCATAGCACTATGTAAAGTAGGCACGTTGAAGGCCATGAGTAAGGTCGGTACATTGACCGTCTCTTTTATGGTTTGTTGTTGATAGCCGCGCCAGCCTTTTTGCAGTACTGAAGGACGCTTAGGGATTTGTTTACTAGGCAAATCTCCAAAGTATTTCTCAACTTGTTTTAGGGTTTGCTGCGGATCTACGTCACCCACTATGACCAAGGTGGCGTTGTTTGGGGCGTACCAAGTTTTGTACCATTTTTCCAAATCTTCAATATTGATATTGGCAATTTCCTGCATAGGACCAATGATGGACTCGCCTTTTGGACTGTCAGGTAAGGTCAATTTACGGAACTTCTCAAAAGCTCTGGCCAGCGGGTTGTCATCGGTACGTTGACGACGCTCCTCCATCACCACGTTGCGCTCTTGCTCAAACTCTTGGACGAACTCATCACTGTCAAAGCGTAAGTTCGTCATACGGTCGGCTTCTAATTCTAAAGCCAAATCCAGACGGTTGACTGGGAACATTTCGTAATAGCCGGTGTAGTCGTAGCTGGTGAAAGCATTGTGATCACCACCAAACTTGGCAATCAGTCTATCAAAATCAGCCCCAGAGACTTTCTCAGTCCCTTTAAACATCATGTGTTCTAATAAATGGGAGATGCCGCCTTTGTCTTCTGGCTCATCTGTTGAACCCACGGAATACCAAATTTGGGTCATCGCCACAGGAGCTCTGTGATCCTCTTTAATAATAACTTTTAGTCCATTGTCTAATTGATATTCGTGACGACTGGCATCGGTTGGGAACTGTGTATCTTCATTGTTAGTAGCCGTGTGGCTTACAGCAGATTTGGTTGAGGAGGAGTCAGAGGCATGAGGCATGCTGTTACAAGCGGTCAAGGTCGCTGCGGTGATGCTAGCAAATAATAAGGTTTTCATTATGCCATTAGCGGGGTTACTAGTCGCGGAGTTGGGATTTGTTGTTATAAAGGTTTTCATGCAGTCCTCAGGATATCAATAATCAAAATAATAACGATAAATAAATAATAAAGATAAAGCGTAAATGGTAAACAGTAAAAAGAGTGCCCAGAGTCAAAATAACTGGTGCTAAAATAACCAGTGCTAAAATAAATAGCATTAAAAGTAAATACAGATAAGTAGATACAGCTTAAATACAGATATGACGCTAAGCGTACCGCTATTATTGCCTAGGTTATAGACCTAGAATGTGAAATTTTATTACCCATTATTTCAAGTTCTACTCAAGTTATGCAACCTTTACGCCATTAATGCTACAAATTGATGCTACAAATAGCCAAGCTTGACTGGGATTTGACGAGTCAGTTTATTCATCAATTACCACTCATAGCCTTATTAATTATAGGGGTTTATTGATAAATATTGGCTACAGATAGGTAGCTAATTTTGTTATAATTATCTGTTACTCTCTTTTTGAGTGATTTTATTTTTGAGTGACTTTCCCATTCAGTAATTGCTGAAAACAGCAGGCGAGGCGTCTTTATGTCATCAACTACTCCATCGAATACTTCTGGTATTACTTATCCTAAATCGTATGATGTTGTCGTCATCGGTGGCGGGCATGCCGGTACCGAAGCAGCATTAGCGGCAGCGCGTATGGGCGCACAGACGTTATTGTTGACACACAATATTGAAACCTTAGGCCAGATGAGCTGTAACCCTGCTATTGGGGGAATTGGTAAATCACATTTGGTACGTGAGATTGATGCCCTTGGCGGTGCTATGGCATTGGCGACTGATAAAGCGGGTATTCAGTTTCGTGTATTGAACAGCCGAAAAGGGGCGGCAGTACGAGCTACGCGTGCGCAGGCTGACCGTATTTTGTACAAAGCGGCCATTCGTCATACTCTAGAAAATCAGCCTAACTTGGACTTATTCCAACAAGGTGCGGATGATATCTTGGTAGAGAACGGCAAAGCCTGTGCGGTAGTGACCTCGACCGGTATTATTTTTCGCACCAAGACCGTGGTACTAACCTCAGGCACCTTCTTAGGCGGTGTGATTCACATTGGCTTGGATAACTCAAAAGGTGGCCGTGCCGGTGATCAGCCTTCTATTAAGCTGGCCGAGCGTTTACGTGAATTAAAGCTGCCTGTGGGTCGTCTAAAAACAGGAACGCCCGCGCGTATTGATGCTAGAACGGTAGACTTTAGTGTGATGAAAGTACAGCCTGGCGATACGCCGTTGCCAGTGATGAGCTTTATGGGTGATGTTAGTATGCACCCAGAGCAAGTGAATTGCTTCATCACTTATACCAATGAAAAAACACATGATATTATCCGAAGACATCTAGACCGTTCGCCTTTATTCTCAGGTAATATTGAAGGGGTAGGGCCACGCTATTGTCCTTCAATTGAAGATAAGATTCACCGCTTCGCTGATAAAGACAGCCATCAAATCTTCGTTGAGCCTGAAGGCTTGACCACCAATGAGCTATACCCTAATGGTATTTCAACCAGCTTACCATTTGATGTGCAAATTGAGTTCATTCGTACTATGGCAGGGTTTGAAAATGCGCATATTACTCGCCCAGGTTACGCCATTGAGTATGATTACTTTAACCCACAAAGCCTAAAGCCAACTTTAGAAACCCAGTCTATTGATAGCTTATACTTTGCCGGTCAGATGAATGGCACAACAGGTTATGAAGAGGCAGGGGTGCAAGGGCTGCTGGCGGGTGTGAACGCCGCTTTAGCTACCCAAGATAACCCAGTGATGGACAGCTGGACGCCGCGACGTGACCAAGCTTACCTTGGGGTGTTGGTAGATGACCTAATTACTCATGGCACCAAAGAGCCGTACCGTATGTTTACCAGCCGTGCTGAATACCGCCTATTACTGCGTGAAGACAATGCCGATCAACGCTTGACTGAAATTGGTCGCAAATTAGGCCTAGTGGATGATGCCCGCTGGGAGGCTTATCAAAATAAAATGGAGTCGGTCGCTGCTGAATCAGGTCGTCTAAAAGAGCTATGGGCAACCCCAAACAATGAGCTGGGTAAAAAGTTCTCAGAGCGTACTGGAGAGAGCCTGTCAAAAGAGTCGACTGCTTATGACTTATTAAAGCGTCCTAATGTGGGCTTTGATGATATTGCAGCGATAACGGGAGCAGATGTGGCAGCAGATGTCGGTGAGCAAATCGAAATCTCAGTGAAATATGCCGGTTATATCAACCGCCAACAAGAAGACATTGATCAAATGAAGCGCTTAGAAAACACTGAGCTTCCGGTTGATTTTGATTACAGTGTGGTGTCAGGCTTGTCTAATGAAATTGTGCAAAAGCTACAAGAGATTCGTCCTGCCACCTTGGCTCAAGCCAGTCGCATCAGTGGCGTTACTCCAGCCGCCATACAGCTGCTAGGTATGACATTAAAAAAACAGAAAAAAGCGAAGGCAACTTTAGACAGCTAAGCTGATTCTATACTGAGCTGATTTAGTAATAATTGCTAACCTGATAGCCTAAGGTGCTAGTAGCGCCCCAAATCCAGATGAGATAGCAATGATAGATGCCATTGTATTTGCTCTAAATATTGTACTGCCCAACCTAGTACTTATGGGGTTGGGTTTTTTTATGCGTAAAAAAGGGCAGATTAGCAAGGCGTTTATTGATCAGGCTTCTAAGCTAGTATTTAACTATGCTTTGCCTTGTTTGCTGTTTTTTAGTGTTATTGAAAGTCAGGTTAACCTCAGTGAGCAGTTGAATCTGCTAGGCGCTGGATTTGCGGTAACCATGCTGCTGTACTTCGGTGCAGAGCTGTACGCCAAGCTTTTTATTGCAAGAGCTGAGGATAAAGGGGTTTTTGTCCAAGGCGTCTTTCGCAGCAATATGGCTATTATTGGTCTAGCGACTATTGCCAATGCTTATGGGGCAGAGGGGCTAAGTATTGGTGCGGTCTATATGGGCGTGATTACTTTGGTGTTTAATATTCTGGCGGTAATTACTTTAAGTCGTACCGCCATAAATCCAGATGCCGATCAAAAACAGATTGCAAGGCGTGAAAGTTACGCTATGATGTTAATTAAGAAGTTATTTACCAACCCCTTGATTCTCTCCTTAATTGCAGCGTTTAGCTTTAAATTGCTTGCCTCGATGTTGGTCTTGCCAGCACTGCCTAATGTCATTACTCAGACAGGGGCTTTGCTATCAGCACTGTCTTTGCCACTGGCGCTAATATGTGCCGGTGCCACCATCGATGTTCGTTCTATGCTGACATTATCAGGCTTATCCATGCAGGCCAGTATAGGGCGTATTGTGATTGCGCCGATAGTGGCTGTGGTCGTCGGGCTGGCTTTTGGATTAACTGGGGTACATATGGGGGTGCTGTTCTTGATGGTAGCTTCCCCAACCGCCGCAGCCAGTTATGTTATGGCAAAAGCAATGGGCGGCAACGAGGTGTTAGCTGCCAATATCTTAGCATTTACCACGGTGGTGTCTTTATTTGGTATGGCAATAGGGGCGGCATCTCTAAGAGCGCTTGGCTGGATGTAGGCTTATATCAAACCGTTTTTATTAAAATATTGTTCAGGGCAAAAGACATATTTTTCAAACCTAAAAAGGTAATATCTAAATTATGATAAAAAAAAGCTGTATGCAGCTGTGTTGGGCCAGTATTGCCTCGTTAGTGTGTTTGAGCGCTCAGGCTATGCCAACCAGTGAGGTGATATTTGAAAAGGGCAGTAATTGTGGTCACTATAAGGGTAATTTGACCTCAGGTGAGCTGTTTTCATTAGAAATGGGTGCTGGGCAGCAGCTGGTGATTAGCACAGATGGTCATGTACAGACGGTAACTGATAGTAAGGGGCAGGTATTAGAGGATAAGGGAGGCACTAATTATAGCTATAATGCCATTCATACCGGCACTCATACTATTAAGATGGTGGGCCGAGTAGAAAGTGAGATTGAGTTTTGTGTTTATTAAGCTATAAGCTATCTGTTTATGAAGCTTATTGACTACATACCCGTTAATAAATTACTTAAATAACTATCTAACCAACCAGCTAGCCAACCAACCGAAGATTAGCAAAACCATTAGATACAAAAAAGCCGATATCAATGAATATCGGCTTTGCTGTTTTTAAGCTTTCTTTAACATTATGAAAGTTATAAAAATAAAAGCTTAAATGATATTTACGGCTGTAAATCAAACACCCCCAGCTCAGGTACCAATTCAAGAGAACGTATACGGGCCTGCTGGTCGTAAATATTGGCAGTTACCATCAACTCATCAGGCTTATGCTCCTCCAAGAAGTGCTCTAACAATGGACGAACTCCTGAGACACTACCTATAAAGGATACTGCTAAAGCATCTTCGACCATGGCTCGCTCAGGCGCACTCCAAATAGTCTCCATCGACTCTACTGGAGCAGGGACTTGAGTACGGCCACCACGGCGTAGGCGAACGAAGCTCTGCTGTGCAGAGGTAAAGTGATAACGGGCTGTTTGATCATCATCGGCCAATAACATATTCGCAGCCAACATCACATAAGGCTTATCCAAATACTGTGAGGGTTCAAAGTTCTCACGATAAGTGGCAAGGGCCTGAGTCATCATACGCGGTGCAAAGTGCGAGGCAAACGAATAAGGCAATCCAAGCTTAGCTGCTAATGTAGCCCCAAACAAAGAAGAACCTAGAATCCAAATAGGCACATTGCTGTGAGCACCTGGGAAAGCTTGAACCGGGCTATTGTCTGAATCTTTGCCTAGGAAGAATAAAAGCTCTTGCACATCTTGTGGGAAGCGCTCCGCATCATGCATCTGACGGCGTAGTGCCCTAAAGGTAGCACCATCGGTACCGGGTGCACGGCCCAAGCCTAAGTCAATACGGTCACCATACAAAGCTTGCAGTGTGCCAAATTGCTCAGCAATTACCAAAGGCGCATGGTTAGGTAGCATAACGCCCCCTGAGCCAATACGGATTTTATTGGTCTTGGCACCGATATGCGATAGCAATACTGAGGTTGCCGCACTAGCGATACCTGGCATATTGTGATGCTCAGCCATCCAGAAGCGATTCATACCGATGGCCTCTGCGGTTTGGGCCATATCAACGGTATACGCCACTCCTTGTGCGGTAGTTTGACCCTCTGGAACTGGGGCTAAGTCCAAAAAAGATAAAGGAATTGCAGTCATAGGTAATCCATTCGCAGAGTCAATAAGGCCTTAATTAGGATAACAAGGACTTATCTGCTGCTTATTTAATTAAAATATTATTGGTTAACTTAAGTATTATTAGTTTTGTATTACCTATTGATATGCGACTTGCCTGCTTGAGTTTCAAGTAGACCGGTTGGGTATTAATAAAACATAACAATCTGATAAATAAAGGGCTATCTGGTAAATAAAGGACTATCTGGTAAATAAAGGACTATCTGGTAAATAAAGGACTATCTGATAAATTAAGGGCCAAACGCCAAAAAGGTGCCCATTGGCACCTTTTTGAGTAAGTATTGTTAATACTGCGGTTTATTGATATTGCGGTTTATTAGAATTGTGGTTCTAGTTACCGAAT
>JAHHUJ010000102.1 GCA_020024075.1 Psychrobacter sp. | reverse complement strand
AAAAAGCTGCCAAAGCTAAAAAGGCAGAAGCCGATGCTGAGTCTGTAGAACAAAACTTCGATGCCCCTATCGCATTAGTAGGTAAAGGTGTGACTTTTGACTCAGGCGGTATCTCAATCAAACCAGGCGCAGCTATGGATGAGATGAAGTTCGACATGGGCGGTTCAGCTTCTGTGTTAGGTACCATAAAAGCCCTATGTGAAGCCCGTTTACCTATTAATGTAGTGGGCGCTTTAGCTTGTGCAGAGAATATGCCTTCAGGTGAAGCGACTCGCCCAGGTGACATCGTGAAAGCGATGAACGGTAAGAGTGTTGAAATTCTAAACACCGATGCCGAAGGCCGTTTGGTTCTAGCCGATACTCTCTGCTACGTTCAGCGCTACAACCCACGTGCTATCATCGATGTGGCGACTTTGACAGGCGCTTGTGTGATTGCTTTAGGCCATGTGCGTTCAGCGGTATTTAGTAACGATGAAGACGTATTGTTTGAGCTAGAAAACGCCAGCGATCAATCAGGTGACCTAATCTGGCATATGCCTCTTGATGATGAATATCAAAGCCAGTTGGACTCTCCAATTGCCGATATGCAAAACATTGGTGGCCGCGCAGCTGGTTCAGTAACTGCCGCTTGCTTCTTATCTCGCTTCATCGAAGAGGGTCAAGCATGGGCTCACCTAGACATCGCAGGCACTGCTTGGACTTCTGGTAAAGATAAAGGCGCAACAGGCCGTCCTGTGCCTTTATTCATGCAGTATCTAAAAAATATGTCTCAGCAGTAATTTGACTGCCAGACGTATAAAAGCTGCTTATGCAAATTAGTTTTTATGTCCTCGGTGAGCGTTATATGAAGCAGAACGCCACCGCAGCAAGCACTGTCTCAGCCGTTGATGCTGAGGCAGTGCTCAACTTTGTGTGTCGCTTGACCCAGACCGTATTGAATAAAAGCGAATACAGCTTAGTCATCGTTGATGATAAAATGGATCGACTCCAAGCATTAGACGAGCAGCTGTGGTCTTTTGATGCCACCAGCTTTATCCCGCATACCCTTATCTGTGATGAGCAAGTCACTGCAGCAAAACTTACTGCCCCGGTGACCCTACTTTCGTCATTACCACCGAATTTCGATGGCGTGGTCCTAAATCTTGCCCCCACTGCCCTTACTTTATCCCAAAACGCTACACTACCTGATCGGATTTTGGAGATTATTACTCCTGATGAAGTCAGTAAGCAACAAGGGCGTGATAAATACCGAACCTATCGCGACTTAGGCTTTGAGCTTATCTATTACCCTATTAATTAACCTTTTTTACCCCCCTCTACTGCCCCTATTGTCTGTTTAACCTTAGACAGAAACCGGCCTCTAGCTGGCTTGTTTTGTACTTATTATTAAAACCAATTTATAGTTATCTGTTGCAGACTCGTTTAAGTTTTGTATAATCAAGGCATAATCTGATTATGTGATAGGGCTTAGCGGAGTAACGTTTACTAAAATTTGACTGTTATTTTGACGGTTAATGACTCTTAAAACTCTATCTTTCAATCAAACCATATAACCTAAAGATATTTGGACATGGGCGTAAGGCTTGTGCACTGTATACTTTTATTTTTTATTTTAGTGCTGACCCTACTTCAGTTAGCAATTATTTGGAGAGCTTATGAGAGCCCTTATTGACATGTACCAACGCATCGGCTTGGTGCCTCTAATTATTATTGGGCTAGTAATTGGTATCTTAATAGGCTGGTTATTGCCTTCAGTTGGTATCGCATTCGGGCTACTTGGTACCTTATTTGTGGGCGCACTAAAGGCTGTGGCGCCTATTTTGGTATTCATTTTGGTCATGGCGGCAGTCAGTCAGCACCAAGGTGAAAGCCAAGTTCATGTCAAACCTGTGTTAATCATGTACATTTTTGGCACTTTTTTGGCGGCCCTAACTGCTGTGGTAGCAAGCTTTGCCTTCCCAACTGAGCTTATTGGCCTGAACACCATTGAAGCGGTTGCTGATCAAGCCCCTCCTTCTGGGTTAAAAGAAGTATTGACCACGCTGCTTATGAACTTAGTGGACAACCCAATTAATGCCATCGCTAGAGCCAACTATATGGGTATTTTGGCTTGGGCTTTAATCATTGGTTTTGCGCTACGTAAAGCCTCGGCTACCACTCGCACTATGGTTGCTGACTTATCAGAGGCCATCTCTAATGTGGTGCGTTTTGTTATCGCCTTTGCCCCTATCGGTATCTTGGGCTTAGTGGCTAATACCATTGCTGAAACAGGCTTTGGGGTCTTAGCAAGCTATGGCCATCTGCTAGCAGTACTGCTTGGCTCTATGCTATTTATTGCCTTGGTCGTTAACCCAATCATTGTGGCCTTTAGTATTCGCAAGAACCCTTATCCACTGGTATTTACTTGCTTACGTGAGTCAGGGATTACTGCATTCTTTACCCGCTCATCAGCGGCTAACATCCCAGTCAACATGAACTTAGCCAAAAAGCTTGGCTTACATGAAGATACTTACTCAGTGACTCTACCACTGGGTGCGACCATTAATATGGCAGGTGCTGCCATCACTATTAACGTGTTGACCTTAGCTGCCGCTTATACTTTGGGGATATCAGTCGACTTCGGATCGGCCTTATTGCTTAGTGTGGTAGCTACCATCTCTGCTACCGGTGCTTCAGGCGTGGCAGGGGGATCGTTACTGCTTATCCCGCTAGCTTGTAGCTTATTTAACATTCCTAATGATATTGCCATGCAAGTTGTGGCCATTGGCTTCATCATTGGTGTGGTCCAAGACTCGGCAGAAACGGCACTTAACTCGTCAACTGACGTATTATTTACCGCAGCCGCTGACCCTGTTATGAAAAGCAAAAATGCTTAAGCGTTGAACCAACCAAATAGTATTAAAACAAACAGCATAAAAAAGAGGCCTCAACACTTGTTGGAGCCTCTTCTTTTTGGTAACTGTCTTGTTCTAAAATAATTATTAGCAACAATTTAGCTAAATAATAAAGCCAATTACTGTGAAACCAATTACTGCGACTTTATTTCGACCTCAATGGTATGCACCGGCTGCATCGAGGCGAGCTGCTGACGCTTAAACTGACGCAGCTGCTCGACTTCATCTAACAACTCCAAAATCAGCCCAATGGCCGGAATACTGGCATCGAAGTCACGACTTAAGCGTGATGCTCGGCGCACTGTCGCCAACTGATAACCGGTGAATTGTTGGGTTTCTGGCACATCATATTCGATGACATTTTCTTCTATTAACGCCATTACCCAATTACGCTCGGCACCACAAGCGGCAACGAGCTCATCTAAAGTCATGATAATATCGTTAAACTCATTAGAATGTTTCATGATAACCGTCCCTCTTATAGTTATATTTTTAGCGCTTTATAGTGATGTCAGCGAAGCTTTGTTTTAAGGCTTCATACGCTTGCTGCTGCGCTTCGGTACTAACCTCTGGATTAACAATATTTAAGGTCAGGTATAAGTCGCCTGCCTGCTTGGCTGGGATACCTTTACCCTTAACCCTTAAGTGACTACCGGACTTACTATTTTTGGGTATGGTCACCCCAAAAGTCCCAGCTGGGGTTCTGACATTAATCTTCTCTCCTAACGCCGCCTCCCAAGGGGTAATATTGACCGTTTGATAGACATCAGTGCCTTCTAAGCGAATATTGTCATCATGATCAATTATCACCTTTAAGAACAAGTCACCATTTTTGCCACCGCCATAGCTGGCTGCACCTTGACCACTTAGGCGAATTTGCTTACCTTCGGTGATGCCTTTAGGGATTTTGATCTTCAAGGTTTTTTGTTCATGACTTACCGTACCGTCTGGCTGACGGGTGGGGACATTTAATTTAATACTGTAATCATCGCCCTTATAGACTGAGTCTAAACTGACGCTAATCTCTGCGTGTTGGTCCTGACCAGGCATAGGTCCTGCTTGCTGAAAATCACCAAAGTGGTCATAGCCTTCAAAGCCAGATTGTGACGATTGACGAGAGGACTTAGCCCCTCCTCTACCTGCACCGAAGGCTGAGAAGATGTCATCAAAGCGGAAGCTGCCACTACCAAATGGCGCCCCTTCACCAAATTGATCTTTGACATCCTCCCATCTATAGCCACCTTGTCCACCTGTACCGCCAAAACCGCCTGCTCCTGCGAAGGGGTTCTCCTGCATCGCATCATACTTTGCCCGCTTTTCGGGGTCACGTAAGGTCTCATAGGCGTTGTTGATTTCTGCGATTTTTTCATCCGCATCTTTGGCTTTGCTGACATCGGGGTGGTATTTACGTACCAACTTACGGTAAGCCTTTTTAATATCATTTTCTGAGGCATCTTTACTGACACCCAAAACATCATAAAAACTTTTTTCTGCCATTATTATTATCCTTTTAAGCGTTTTAATCTAAAAAAAACCAGCTCTTAGGGTTATATATAAGGGCTGTTAATGAATATTTCACCGTTCATCAAGCCAGGTTTGTTGAATTTATAGCTAAAGAGCACTACAACTGTATCATGCTCATCTTACAGTTCATACTGTTCAAGCTCAGTCATGGCCATCAGCATCTCCTCTTCAAGCTGTGCTTGCTGCTGCTGCAAGGAGGTCTGCTCATCTAGTAGCTTTAACAGCTCTTCTTTACGGGCCTCATCATAAAGCGTGGTATCAGCCAACTTTGTTTCTAAATCTGCCAAACCAGCAACTACTTTATCTAGCTTTTTTTCGGATTGCTCGATACGTTTTCGAATCGGTGCCGTTAACTTACGCTGCTCTGCAGCCAATTTACGGCGCTCTTCTTTGTTAAGTTGTGGCTCTTCTGCCTTCGCTTTGGCCTCCGCAGCTTTTCTGTCTTCTTCTGCCTGCTTCGCTGCTTGGTTGGCAGCGGCTTTGGCATCACGAGACTCTTTTGCCGCTTCTTTGGCATCTGATTTACGCTGCTCAGACAACCATTTGCCATAGTCTGAGACATCGCCTTCAAACTCTTGTAGCTTACCGTCATGTACCAGATACAACTCATCGCAGACGTTGGCAATAAGTTCACGGTCATGCGATACCAGCACCACTGCCCCAGCAAATCCTTGCAATGCCATCGTCAATGCTTGGCGCATTTGTAAATCTAAGTGGTTGGTGGGCTCATCTAGTACCAATACGTTTGGCTTTTGCCACACGATTAATGCCAAAGTTAGACGCGCTCGTTCACCACCTGAAGATAGCTTGCTTGGCGTATCAATGCGATCACCGCGAAAATCAAAGCTACCCAAAAATGAACGCAAATCAGCGTCAGAGGTCTTGCCAGCAATACGGCGCATCATAATCATCGGCGTGGCTTCAGCGTCTAAGCTGTCCATTTGATGCTGGTTAAAATAGCCAATATTGAGTGTGTCTGAAACCTTATAACTGCCCGTCAGCGGTTCAAGCTCTCCGACTAAAGCTTTAATTAAGGTCGACTTACCCGCCCCATTCATCCCCAATAGCCCAATACGGGTGTCAGGGGTAATCTGCAAGCTGGCGTCTTTTAAAATTGGCGTCTCACTATAGCCAATATCGGCTGACTTCAGCGAAATCAGTGGCGAACTCATGTTATTAGGCTCATAAAACTGGAAGGTAAACGGGTTGTCTGCCATAACCGGAGACAGATCAGCCATACGCTCTAGCTGCTTTAAGCGGCTTTGGGCTTGCTTGGCTTTAGAAGCTTTGGCACGAAAGCGGCGCACGAAATCTTCTAAATGCGCGCGGGTAGTCTCTTGCTTCTCATAAGCTTGCTGCTGCTGTGCCAGACGCTCGCTACGGGTACGCACAAACTGCGAATAATTGCCGGTATATAGTGTCAAACGCTGGTTTTCGACATGAAGAATATAGCTGATGGTAGAATCCAAAAAAGTTTGGTCGTGCGAGATGAGCAGTATCGTGCCATCAAACTTACCAATCCACTCCTCTAACCATAAGATAGCATCCAAATCCAAGTGGTTGGTGGGCTCATCGAGTAATAGCAAGTCAGCACGGCTCATCAAGGTTTTCGCCAAATTCAGGCGCATACGCCAGCCCCCAGAGAAGTCATTCACCGGCAGCTCGTGTTGGTTGGGCTTAAAACCTAGACCAGCCATAATCTGCGCCGCTGTGGTCGGGGTTCGATAACCATCGATATCATCAAAGCGTTGGTATAACTGGGCAAGCTCAGCATCGCTTAAATTATCTGGCGCCATCATTTTTTGATTCAGCTGATACCACTCCTTGTCGCCGCTTAATACGTAATCAATGGCGGGTTGACTGCTACCTTCGACTTCCTGTGCCATGTGTGCCACTTCCCAGCCACTGGGAATGCTAATATTACCAGCATCCACGGTTAACTCATCAGTAGTCTGCTCCCCCATATAGGTCAGAATCACCCCAAATAGAGTAGATTTGCCGGTACCATTGTTGCCGGTTAGCCCCACTTTTTGACCGGGGTGGATCTGAAAAGTGGCGTCTGAGAATAGGATTCTGCCATCACGGCGAACACTGACTTTGTTAAATTCAATCATGGATATTAATCACTTTTTGGTTAATGCTAAGCGGGATTGGCAACTTGTAGCTTAGAACAGTACTCGTACAAAAATTTGCAACAAAAAAAACACAGTTTATCTGCTAAGAGACATTGAAAATCAAGCATTATGCCTCATTATGTTATACTGAATGACTAATTATTTAAATAATCGTAAAATCAGTACAACATACGACCTGTTAATGGCCTAGATAAAGTCGATCTGTCCTTGAAGCACGCCCATTGTAAAAATTTACCCTCATCACTTTATAGTAAATTGGCTTTATAACAAACCGTCTTCATCAGAACAGTCTCTTTATTATCGGACCCAGTACTAACTCAGATTATGATTTTACGTTAAGTGAAGTTTTACACTTTACGAGGATATTATGACTACCATTACCTTAACTGACAGTGCGGCTAATAAAGTTCGCAAATTACGTGAAGAAGAAGGCGATCAAAACCTTATGCTACGAGTGTATGTCACTGGTGGCGGCTGTTCGGGGTTTTCATATGGCTTTAACTTCGCTGAGGAAGAAGGCGAAGATGATGCCAGTTTTGCAAACGATGATGTTACTTTATTGGTAGACTCACTTAGTTACCAATACCTGCAAGGCTCAACGGTAGATTACACGGAAGGATTAGAAGGCGCACGCTTTGTGGTGACTAATCCTAATGCGACGACCACTTGTGGCTGTGGCTCCTCGTTCTCTATCTAAAGGCTCTTTTGGTTTTAATACCATTAAAGCAATAAATACC
>JAHHUJ010000101.1 GCA_020024075.1 Psychrobacter sp. | reverse complement strand
CGACGGAATGATCCTGGGTGTGGGCACAGGCAGTACTGTGAACTGCTTGATTGATTTATTGCCACAAGTGAATTTAAAGGGAGCTGTGGCCAGCTCCAAAGTGACCCAAGATAAGTTAGAAGCTTTGGGAATAGAGGTGATGGATCTGAATTTTGTGGGTGAGCTCGACCTTTATATTGATGGGGCTGATGAGGTTAATCCTAATCTGCAGTTGATTAAAGGGGGCGGTGGTGCCTTAACTCGTGAAAAGATTGTGGCAGCCGCCTCAAAACAATTCTTATGCTTGGTCGATGAAAGCAAGTGGGTCACTCAGCTAGGTCGTGAATTCCCAGTACCTATTGAAGTTTTGCCACAAGCACGCTCATATGTTGCTCGTGAATTGGTCAAATTAGGCGGTGAGCCGGTGTACCGTGAAGGCTTTGTGACTGATTATGGAAACTTAATTTTAGATACTTATAATCTTGAAATCACCAGTGCCATCGAGATGGAGCAAACTCTAAATAATATCGTTGGGGTGGTGTGTAATGGTATCTTTGCCGCCAATCAAGCAGACAAGTTATTAATTGCTAAATCAACAGGGGTAGAGCTGTTACAGCGTTAATATAGCTTAGCGTTCTATTGTTCTGTTCTAGTCTATTTTTTTGTTCTATTGTTATTCTTGGGTTTATGGTTAAATAAAGTGATCAGTACCTTCTTAACGTAGGTTACTGCTTAACTAGACATACTGTATATGAAAGTTGTTAGTTGTGTCTTAAAGTCCGATCTAAACCCAACAAAAAGGCTAAGTCATTTAATGACTTAGCCTTTTTAATATGCTTAGTGATAATTTATATTTGTGACCATTTAGCTTAGTTTGATTTTGTCTTTTAACAAAAATTCCATCAAAGCTTTTTGGGCATGCAATCTGTTTTCTGCTTCATCCCAGACCACAGAACGTGGGTCATCAAGTAGATCATGTGAGATCTCCTCCCCACGGTGCGCTGGCAAGCAGTGCATGAATAATACATCAGGGTCTGCTTTGTCTAGCAAAGCAGGTGTTACTTGGTAAGGGGCAAAACGACGGGCGCGAGTATTCTGTTCGCTTTCTTGACCCATACTGGCCCAGACATCAGTCACAATTAGGTGAGCGTCTTTAGCCGCTTCCTGAACATCTTCTACTAAGCTGACACAGTGCTTAAATTTCTCCATCAACTCAAGGTTTGGCTCAAAGCCGTAAGGGGCAGCGACCCTTAGCTCAAAGCCAAATTGATTGGCAGCGGCCATAAATGAAGAGCACATATTATTACCATCGCCCACCCAAGTTACGATTTTGTCTTTGATGCTACCACGGTGCTCATAATAGGTCTGCATATCCGCTAATAGTTGGCAGGGGTGGAAGTCATCGGTTAAAGCATTGATGATAGGTACAGAGGAGTACTCGGCAAATCTTTCTACTTTTTCGTGCTCAAAGGTGCGAATCATAATGATATCGACCATGCTTGAGATTACTCTGGCTGAATCTTCAATGGGTTCGCCACGACCTAATTGTGTGTCTTTTGGCGATAAGAAGATGGCGTGTCCACCAAACTGTCCCATACCAGTTTCAAACGAGATACGGGTGCGGGTAGAGGACTTTTCAAAGATCATACCTAATGTACGACCTACAAAGGGTTGATACACTTCGCCAGCATGTTGCATCTTTCGAAGCTCACTTGCACGCCTAATTAAGGCTTCAAGCTCGGTTGGAGATAAATCGAGTAGAGTTAAAAAATGACGCACGCTCATGTGGCTCTCTTTAAATAACAGTTAATTTAGGTAAAGGGTTCAACAAGTAATTGACTAAACTATCAGTATAGCGAACTTTATGGCTATGTGAAAATAGTTCGCCATTATTTAATTTAAATGCAGTTAATTTCAATGCAGCTGATTTGAATGCAGCTTATCTCAATAGCCATCAGTTGTCATTATAGCCAGCAGTTGTCATTGATGCTTAAATTACTACACGAGTAGGGCGCTGTGTCACTCGGCATAATAACTCATAGCCTAAAGTATGAGCGGAGTTGGCAATTTCATCAACGCTAGGCTCTGACTGGTCTGGGTCACCCCATAAGACCACCTTGCAGCCCACTGTAGGGTTAGGTACTTCAGTTAAATCAATAGCAATCATATCCATGGCTACCCGTCCGATGACTGGACATTTATAGCTTACTACTGTTTCAGGCTCAGTGCTATCACTGGCTGTATTTTTGACTTGTGGTGTGACAGTGACCCATGCTGAGCCGTCAACCACTCGAGGATAGCCGTCACCATAGCCAATACTAACGATGCCTTTAACCATAGGACGGTTGGCGACAAAACGACTGCCATAGCCTACTGAAGCGCCAGCCGCAATATTATGAATGGCCATTAAACTGGCTGCAAAAGTCATCACTGGCTGTAATTGCAACTCCTGAGCACTGATGCCCTCTAAAGGTGTGCTGCCATAAAGCATTATGCCCGGACGTACCCAGTCAAAATGGCACTCAGGAAAGTTGATAATACCGGCTGAATTGCATAAAGAGGCTTTTATATTGCTATCTACTTGATCTCTTAAAGCTGTTAAGGTATCAGTAAATATCTTAATTTGATTGGCGTTAGAGGGGTGATCAGGGCAGTCAGCATTGGCGAAGTGGCTGGTTAGGATGAGATTATATCCTGCATCAACCAGTGTTTTTGCCACTGCCACAATCTCTTTTGGTTCAAAGCCTAAGCGGTTCATGCCTGTATTTAATTTTAACCACATAGTTCGGCTAGCAGAGTCAGAGGTAGGCAGCTTCTCTAGAGCCCACTGAACTTGGTATTGATGATGAACAATACTCTGACATTCAGCTTCAATAGACTCGGCCCACTCTTGTTGACTAAACACACCTTCGATCAGCACAATGCCTTTTTGCCAGCCCAAACTGCGAATCTGTTTGGCTTCATCAAAGCAGGCCACACCTAAAGCATCTGCCTGCTGCAAACTTGGGAGACAGTGTTTGACACCATGACCATAAGCATCTGCTTTTACCATTGCCAAAATCTTGGTTTTTTTGGGGATTTTTTTTATGACTTGGTTTAAGTTGTGGGTTAAAGCGGCAGAATTTAGAGTAATTGAGGCATTACGCATGGTTAACACTCACTAAGAAATCTAAAGAATGGAAGTAAGTAATATAGGCTGACAGCTTGGCTAACGATAGTCATCGGTTTGACTACTGTTATCGGCGGTCAGCTTAAGTTTAAATGGCAATTTAGGGGTTTGTTTATCTATTTTAGTCGAGCACTTATTTATCGTTAGGCACTTATTTATAGCCGAGCATTTATAGCCGAGCACTTAGCTGGTATTTAGCCTAAGATACGCCATAGTACAAACAAAATGGCCAGTATATAAAATATAGGTGATAGCCAAGCGATAACCTGTGTGGCTATGGCTACACTGATGACGAAGCCGGCTAAGGCAATCCAGTCTTTGCGCCTATCATTTAGCATATCAGCACGAATTTGCTGAATTTCTCGCAGTTGCTGGTCCTGCCTTGCTCCTTGTGAAGCCATACTTTGTAATCCTTGGTCTAATAGCTTCGGCACTTGAGCAGTTGATAACAGTAGCTCAGGTAACTGTTCACGCAGCTCACGCATCTTACGTGCAGGGTCAAGTTGTTCTTTTACCCACCCGGTCAAAATTGGCTTGGCCAAAGACCAAATATCAAGCTCAGGATATAAGTCGCGACCTAGACCTTCAACGTGTACCAAGGTTTTTAGTAGCAACATAAGCTGAGGGGGAATGCTCATGTGATGGCGGCGAGCAATGTCTAATATTTGCATTAGCACCCCAGCGAAGTCTATTTCATTAATAGGCTTTAGTACCATTGGCGAGACAGTACGGCGCATATCTCGGGTTAGGGCATGCTTGTCGGTATTGGGCGGTATCCAGCCCGCTCGGCTCACAATATCTACCAAGTTGCTGAAGTTATTATTCATCACTGCCAGTAGCATACGAGCCACTATCATCTGATCTTCTTTTGATAATTCGCCCATGATGGCGCAATCAAGGCCAATGTATCTAGGGTAGAAGCGATAAGGCTCTGGGGTATCTGCTGGCAAGGTTTCGACGAAGACATTCCCCGGATGCATATCTGCATGGAAGAAGTTGTCTCGAAAAACCTGAGTGAAGAAGATAGTGAGCCCTTTTTCTGCTAGAGCAGCACGGTCATAGTCTAATTCATCGAAGACTTGAGTCTGCGAGATGGGCACACCCACAATACGCTCCATCACCATTACATTTTTTGAAGCAGCGTACACCTCAGGCACATACATCATCGTAGAGCCTAAGAAGTTATTGCGCATCTTAGTGGTATTGTCGGCCTCAAAGGTTAAGTCCAGCTCATTGAGCATAATCTGACGATAGTCTTCTACCACATCTATAATACGCACTGCGCGTGCCGCTTCAATGCGAGCAGAAGCCCACTGTGCCATATCACGTAGTAGCTCAAAGTCAGAGACAATACGCTCACGAATATCGGGTCTGACTACTTTGACCACCACTTCACGGCCGTCATGCAAGGCGGCGGTATGCACTTGGGCAATAGACGCTGCGGCTAAAGGCTTGGTATCAAAACGCGAAAACAGCTCATTAATGGATTTGCCTAGACCAAACTTGGGGTCTTCAATTTGAGCGATGGCAATATTGACATCGAATGGCTTCACTCGGTCCTGAAGCTGAACCAATTGCTCGATAATCTCAGGGGGAACAAGGTCGCGACGAGTTGACAGCAGTTGACCCAGTTTAAGGAACAACGTCCCCATCTCCTCTAGTGCAAGCTTCACTCCATTTGGTTGATGTTTCTTGCCCCAAGCAGCAGGGTGAGATTTAATCATACGTGCCACAGACTGTAGCTGGGGAGCTTCTTCTAGGGGAAGGTGGGTGTCAAGGCGATGAAGAGCGGCGATGCGCCAAAGCTCAAGTAGTCTTTTGCGATGAGATAACAGCATGTGGAGCAACCCATATCAGGAGTATAAACAAAGCCATGACTCACTGTGGAGCCTTAATCAGCTTAAATAATTGGCATTAATGATACCACGGCAGAAGTGTTTTAAGAATGGCTGAAGCAGTTTGAATAAGATAAATTAACTGAAATCAGCGCTAAATTAGCTTTATAAAAAGCGCTATAAAAAAAGCCACCTTAAATTTAAGATGGCTTAGTTAAGCAGGTAGCTAAAGCTCTGCTTGTGACTTATAAATTGTGACTTATAAATCGTGGCTGATAACCTGAGTCTGTTTTAAGACTGGTTGCCTCCTTTGAGGCGAGCTTGTTCAGCTTTAATCATCGCCAGTCGAGCTTCTTCACGCTCTACATCCGCACGTAGTTTTAGAAGTTGCTGCTTTAAATCATTGGCCTCTTGCTCCTCCACTGGATCAGGAGTGTGATTGCCAGCTACTTCATTGGCCCAATCGGCGACATCGTTAAATGCATGCTTAGCTGTATGACGCACGTTACCTTTTAGGGATTTAATTAAAAGATTCAGCTGCATCGCAAGAGGTTTACCAATTAACGGCTCAAGCTGACCTGCAATATCTGGATTGAAGCCAGAGATAAGCTGTTTTACCTGCATTAATACTCGATAGTCGCCTTCAATGGGCAGGTTACCACTGGCATCACGCATTAGGTTCAAGAGCTCAGCAGGGTTGTCCACCTTAATAGTACAGTCTGGCAGTATGCTGCCGATAGACACATAGTCTTGCCAAGCTTGATCTCGGTCGGAGTCTGCGGTACCTGGCGTTTCAAACACACTTTGCTCAATTTTAGACACAGGCTCAAATCTGATGTGATCCTCATTGAAGTGCACATCAATGCTAAATTCAGGCATGGACATAGTTAAGCGTAAAACTTTACCTGATAGCGGTGCTAACCCAGATTTGGTGATCTCATCGCTCAAAATAGCAAGGTTTATAAGTTTTTCTATGCCGGTTAATAAGAGAACTGTAATCATAAATCGCTGCCTAAAAAGTTGTGGTGTCTGCTCACTGTGTAAGAGTAGCCAGTATCTTTTTGTATTGGTTGTATTGGTTGTACTGGCGTGCTTTATTTTTTAAAGCCACGGTGAACGGCCACGATACCTGCGGTTAGGTTGTGGTAATCACAGTTTACAAAGCCTGCATTTTCCATCATGTGTTTCAGCGTTTGCTGATCAGGGTGCATACGAATAGATTCTGCCAAATACTGATAGCTCTCTGAATCATTGGCCACAATCTTGCCCATTAATGGCAGGGCAGTAAATGAGTATAAATCATAAGCTTTTGATAATGGCTCAAAGATAGGTTTAGAGAATTCTAAAATCAATAAGCGGCCACCTGGCTTTAATACACGGTACATAGCGCGTAAAGCCGCATCTTTATCGGTAACGTTACGCAGCCCAAAGCTTATGGTTAATAAGTCAAAGCTTTCATCTTCAAAAGGGGCTAGAGTTTCGGCGTTTGCCAACACGAAGTCAACGTTATTGCAGCCCGCATTAATTAGGCGTTCACGGCCCACATCTAGCATTGCCGCGTTAATATCTGATAGTACCACTCTACCGTTACGACCTACTTCACGGCTAAATGCTTTGGCCAAATCGCCTGTACCACCGGCGATATCTAATACGTGCTGACCTGCGCGAACCCCTGAAAGGCTTATGGTGTAGCGCTTCCATAAGCGGTGGATACCAAAAGACATCAAGTCATTCATAATGTCATATTTTTTGGCGACAGAGGTAAATACATCGGCCACTTTTGCTTGTTTTTCAGATTTTTTTACTTTCTTATAACCGAAGTGGGTCTCTTCTAAGCCATCTGTATCAGGTGTGTGTGGGTTATTGATATCATCTTTGGGGTTAAAGCGAGGCAGATCTTGTTGGCCGGTCAAGGATTCAGGGTTTTGAGTAGGCTGAAAGCTATTTGGCTCAGATTGAGCAGGATTATAAGGACGGGTAGTCTGCTGGCCTTGCGGCGTGCCTGCTGGCAATTGACTGACATCGCTAAATTGGTCATTTAACACCGTTTGCTTCGCAGAATTAGATTGTAAAGACTGCTGTACTTGTGCATTGGTTTGATGGGTATGATCAATGGTGTCTTGGACCAATTTGTTTTGCAGGCTTGCTGTGTCGTTATTTTGATTATTGGACTGGCTCATTGTAGATCCTGATTTTAGTATTTATCAATTAAAATATTGCTGATAGTAAAAACAATGCTGATAGGTTAGCCGCCGAGTGTAGCGTAAGTTGCACTTCTTTATCTATTCATCGACTGGTGTAATAGAACGTTATTGCTTGTTCAGACT
>JAHHUJ010000100.1 GCA_020024075.1 Psychrobacter sp. | reverse complement strand
GGGTTGGAAGGTACTCTAATGCCTATGGTCTTTTTTTTAGGATGTGATAGCTTTTTGGGCACATCTTTTGTGGCATCCAAGATAAAGGTGATAGGGGCTGGGGTGGCTGCTTTTAATAGCTTGAACTGTTGATTGTCTACTGTGGCATAAGTGGCAATCTCACTTAAATCACGGCACAAAAGAGTAAACTGATGCTTGTCATCAAGTTGTCTTATCAGTCTTAGCTTCTCAATGGCGTTTTTTGAGCCAATTTTACAACCGAAGGCATAACTGGTGTCAGTGGGATAAATAATGAGCTGATCGTGATTTAAAGCGTCTACAACCTGGCTAATTAGTCTTGGCTGTGGGTTCTCTGGATGAATATATAAAGTTTGCATAAGATGCCTCCCTGTTGCTATTTTTATCAGTGTTTTATAAACGGTTTTATTATTAGATAGTTTTTATTAATAATTGGTATTAATTGGGCTCAAAAGTTATTACTGACTAGCAATGAAGCTTTGTGCTAAACAGCTTTTTTGCATAGTTAATTGTCTATAGTATCATGACGCATAATAGTATCATGACACATATAGGCTAGAACTGTTAACAGCGTTTTTGCATCAGTGGGTAAGTTTTGTGGGTTATTGATATATTGCTCGGCTTGATTAAAAACATCTACCGCAAAAGTGCTCTGACTGGTATCAAAGTCAGCATGTAAATTATCTTGAGAGACCCTAAAGCTTCTGCCACACATAAGACTAAATAGGCATTCAATAGCTTGAGGTTTAATTTCAACTTGTTCAAACGCTTTTTGTTGAGCTTCCGTACGACCATCAGGAGCGTACCAATAGCCGAAGTCAGGTAGGGTGCGGCGATGCTTACCTGCCAAGCTCCAGTGACTTATTTCATGCAAGGCACTTTGAAAAAAGCCATGCGCGAATTCAATACGAGCAGGAGCAGTTTTGGTGGCTGGGAAGTATTCAGGCTCATTTTCTCCGCGTACTAACTTAACGTTTTTGGTCAAAAATACCGTATTAAATAGCTCTATCAGCCAATCCACTTGTAGCTTCTCTATTGATTCAGCAGAGGATGTCATTGATTCATTGGTGGCCAGCTGTTGTAAATATTGCCATTGCTGTTTAAAGGCCTGCTTATCAAGGCAGACAGCGTTGTCACCGTTAGTACTGGAGGCAGGGGAGTGTAATAGCGACAAAGGCGCTACGGCGTGCTGGGTTAAATTATTAGCCAACTTATAGATGGGCAGCTTAGAAAAATAAATAGCAGACATAGAATATGAAATAATCCTAAGTAAATATTAGAGAAAAGGCACGGGGTAGTAATTGCGCCCCCAAGCCCTCAGATAAAAGATTAAGGGGTATGCCATTCTATCAATTAATTTGATACTGACAACCTTATAGCATTTATCGCCAGTTATTGTCATAAATAAAAACCCAATACACAATAAGCTAAGTAGAGTAGGTTTAAAATAGCAAACAGGGGTTAGGAGTCATTGATTGCCTTGTTGCTTATCTGCCACCTCGATATCAGTTTTAAATGAGAGAGAAGTATGACAAAATACAATCAGGATAATATCTCCACTAACCTGACGGATTCTAAATTGAGTAACCCTACAACCAATATTAATACAGAAAAAAGCGCCCAGCAGTTGCCCAATCATGTTAACTTAGAGAAGTGGGAGGATGCTGGTTATGTCTGGTCTGGTACTATCACACCACGTATAATGAGCAGACTGCTTGATACTGTTCCTGAAGCGTATCAAGACAATCCCATCGAATTAAGATGTGAGCTCACAAAGCGAGGTCAGCTGCTAACTCTATTAATGCAGTTTACGGGTGATGTCTGGGTAACCTGTCAACGTTGTTTGACACCTATGAGTATTGATGTCACTCATGATGCTGAGCTGATACTGTTACAATATGAAGATCAGCAAGGTTTGGTTGATGAGGCAGATGACTATCTTTTATTAGAAGAGTTATTGGCCGATCAGCCAGAGAACAAAAAAGGGGATAGACTGTTACCTCTGAAGAAGCTAGTGGAAGATGAGCTTTTACTAGATATCCCACTTTCTGCCAAACATGATGACTGTGAAATGGCAGTTGAGCAAGTGGGGGAGATTGTTGAGGAAGAGCCTGAAAATCCATTTGCAGCTTTAGAAGCTTTAAAAGGAAAGTTATAACTGAGCTTTTAATTCGGTTTTTCTAACGATTTATTAGGCGAATTAAACTTGGTAAAGTATTACCCCTTTATTTTATTATCTAAAGCGAGTATAATCCCTCGTTTATTATTCCCAGATTTTAAACCTATTTGATTTTTAATAAGAGTTGCTCTTATTGAGGTCAATAGAGAACTCATTTTGCTAAGTGAGCATATTGTATTTTATGACCAAGTTTATATAAAATACAGGGCCCTCACTAATACAGCATATTTTAGAATAGGAGCAAGACCCATGGCTGTTCAAAAAAGTCGTAAAAGCCGCTCACGCCGTGATATGCGTCGTTCACACCACCATATGGAAGTTGCTGAGCTAAGCATTGACGCTACTACTGGTGAAAAACATCGCCGTCATCACATGACTAAAGATGGTTTCTACCGTGGCCGTCAGTTGTTCAAAGCGAGCCAAGAAGACTAAGTTACAATCATTGATAATGATTGTGGTTTAATACAAGAGCTAAGCCTTACTAATGACCTCTATATCATTAGTGGCGCTTGGCTCTTTTTTTATGAGTATGTTTAGGCAAAAAGAAGGCTGAAAATGTCATTTAAATCGTCGCAAGCAGTTAGAAAACAAGGTCAACCAGATATGCCACTTCGTATCGCGGTTGTATTTCCTGGCCAAGGTTCACAAACTGTAGGTATGCTAAATGAGTTAAGCGAAGAATATCCTATCGTGAAGCAAACTTTTAGTGAAGCCAGTGAAGCGTTAGGATTTGATTTATGGGCAGTATGTCAGGATGAAGAAGAACTGGCAAAAACTGAAAATACTCAGCCTGCCTTGTTAGCTGCCAGTATAGCTATCTGGCGTATTCTTAAACAAAATGTAGAATTTGAGCCTTTATATTTTGCAGGTCACTCATTAGGTGAGTACAGTGCTCTTTGTGCCGCTGGCTGTATCAAGTTTGCAGATGCTATCAAGTTGGTCCATGTTCGTGGTCAGTATATGCAGCAAGCTGTGACAGGGGTGGATACTAAAATGGCAGCAGTACTTGGTTTAGAAAATAGCCAAGTAATCAGTGTTTGTGAGCAAGTAGAAAGCAACAATGATGATACGATTATTAGTGCAGCCAATTTCAATAGTCCAGGTCAAGTAGTGGTGGCAGGTAACACAGAAGGCGTTGACATTTTTAGCCAACACATTCAATGTATGGGTAAGCGAATAGTGCCCCTTAAAGTTAGCGTGCCTTCGCATTGCGCCTTAATGCAACCTGCTACGGATGCTTTGGCTGAAAAACTTGCACAGTGCGAGTTTCAATTGCCTGAAATTCCTGTGATCCAAAATAGGCATGCTGCTGAAGAAAAAACAATTGCTACGATTAAAAAGGCACTGACTGAACAGCTAAGCAATCCTGTATTATGGACTCAGACCATGCAGAAGTTCGCTGATAAACATATTAATATGCTTATCGAGTGTGGGGCTGGCACGGTATTGAGTAACTTAGCAAAAAGACAAGAGACCCCAATAATCACCTACCCTACTGATAAACCGGAGCGTCTCGCTAAACTATTTGAGAAGTTGAATGAGGAATAGCCATGAGTCGTACAATTACTTTAGTGACTGGGGCCAGTCGTGGTATTGGCAAGGCCATTGCTAAACGCTTTGCTAAGCAAGGTCATTTTGTCATTGGCACAGCGACCACTATAGAAGGTGCACAGTCAATCGATGAGTATCTGCATGATGCGGGGGGGATTGGTCGTATACTGGATGTGACCAACCAAGAACAAATTGAAAAGTTGTTCGAAGAAATTGAAAGCGTTTATGGTAGTGTCCAAGTGCTGGTAAACAATGCTGGTATCTCGCAAGATGGCTTGTTGATTCGCATGAAAGATGAAGATTGGGATAAGGTGGTAGATACCAACTTAACCGCCATTTATCGCATGAGTAAACGCGCTATGAGAGGTATGATGAAGGCTCGTAAAGGGCGTATCATCAATATTACTTCTGTAGTGGCTGAAATGGGTAATGCTGGACAAGCTAACTATGCAGCGACCAAAGCAGGGGTAGAGGGCTTTAGTCGTACTTTGGCGCGTGAAATTGGCTCAAGGCAAGTGACGGTTAACTGTGTGGCCCCTGGTCTTATTGAGACAGACATGACTGATGAGCTGGATGAGCGCTTACTTAATTCTATGCTTGATGCAGTGCCGGTGGGACGTTTGGGGCAGCCAGAAGACGTGGCCGCTGCCGTCTCTTACCTAGCCAGTGATGAAGCCAGTTATGTGACTGGTGCGGTGATCCCTGTTAATGGTGGTATGTACATGTAATGGGCTAATTTATTAGAATTAGACTATGGCTTTTGTTATCATACACAGCAGATACAGAAAACAGATGTACACAGAACTTAAGTTGAATTAAGGTCATTGGATAGGTTATTGAGCTTATCCAATAAATACAGAATACGGGTTAACGCCTGTGTCAGAGTAGAAATTATATTGAGACTGACGTTACCGCGTTTTAGGCTTTAATTTTAGATTTTAATACTACTTTAGATTTTAATGCTACTTTATATTTTAATACTACAAAGTTGTTTTAAACTAAATAAACCGTTTTTAAACTAAAAATAAGGATGGAGATTCCTATGAGCGAAGAAATTGAATTAAAAGTAAAATCGGCAGTTGCTGAGCAACTAGACGTTGATATTGATGATATTAACAATGATTCTTCATTCATCAATGACTTAGGTGCTGACTCTTTGGACGTAGTAGAGTTGGTTATGACTTTCGAAAATGATTTCGATATCACTATTCCTGATGATGACTCAAATGAGTTAACGACAGTACAAAAAGCGGTAGATTACATCAAGTCAAAACTTGAATCTTAAGTCTTAATTTGCTTACACGAAAAGACCATAAATTAATTTTTATGGTCTTTTTTTATTTAAAACTTTAGGTGTTAGTAAGTGTCTTTAATAATCTTCTAAAGTAATAAAACTTAACAATTATCTACATTCGCATAGTAATAAATAACTTAGGTAGTCAGTATACTAAAAAGGTGGAAGGCACAACTATAAGTCACGCTTTGAGCTGCTTATTAGGTCTATTACCAACGTAAAGAAACAGACTTGGTAAGAGCTACTTTGAATAATAATAGTAGGTCTTAAAATGATATGTGACTTATATATCAACAATAATTTATAGGAGAAATTCATGGGAATTTTTAGTTTTGCAAAGGATATCGGCGACAAGATTTTTCATCGTGATGATGCAAAAAAAGAAACAGAATCACAGGCAGATGCTAACAAAGCACCAGCAGAAAGCGAACCATCAGCTCAGTCAGTTGCTAACCTTTTATTAAAGCGCATTCAGCAGCAAAACCTTAATATTTCTGATCTAAAAGTTAAGTACAATGCGACTACGGATACTGCTGAAATTAGTGGTAACGCTGAAACTCAAGCGGATCGTGAAAAAGCAATTATCGCTATTGGTAATGTTCAGCACGTAGCGAAAGTTATCGATAATATCGATATTAAACAAGACGCTCCTGAGTCAACAATGTACACTGTGAAATCTGGTGATTCTTTATCTAAGATTGCTCAGGAAGTTTATGGCTCAGCCAATGAGTACAACAAGATTTTTGAAGCGAACAAGCCAATGCTGACTAGCCCAGATAAAATCTATCCAGGTCAAGTACTTCGTATTCCTAAGCCATAATTTTTAAGGCGATAGCTTTTTAAGCAAGCTGTTAAGATTAACAGCACTTAAAATAGCTAGAATAAACAAGCATCTGTCTAGCAAGCACCTGTCTAATTGGATAGGTGCTTTTTTGTGGTCAGTTGTTGTTTAAATTTGAGCTAGCCTTCATTGGCTTTGGCCTGTTGTTCCGCAATCGCCCAACGAATGTGTTCATCTAAGACATCACCAAGCGTGCCCAATCTTGATTCAAGGGCGGTTATATTGTTAGCAATATAAGGGGCATTGCCAATGCCTATGGCTAGATTACGTAGGAAATTGACGTAGCCTGTTCGGCGTATGGGGCTGCCTTGAGTTTTATCTAAGAACATTTGTTCTGACCACTGCCATAGCTCAATGAGCAAGCTATCATCTAAGTTATGGCGCGCCAAAAAGTCATCGATGGGGCTAAGTTTGGCATAGCGATTCCAAGGGCAGATTAGCTGACAGTCATCACAGCCAAACACTCGGTTACCAATGGCTCTTCGGTATTTTTCATCAATAACGCCATCATGCTCAATCGTCAAATAGGAGATACAAGCGTCTGCTTTGAGCTTATAGGGGCCAATAATGGCCTTAGTAGGGCAGATATCAATACAGGCACTACAGCTGCCACAGTGGGCGCTTACTGGGCTATCATCTGGCAGTGCCAAACTTAAAAACAGCTCTCCTAACACAAAAAATGAGCCAGATTGTCTATTAATTAATAGGGTGTGTTTGCCCGTCCAACCCAATCCTGCAGCGTCAGCTAACGGACGTTCAAAGATAGGCGCTGAATCGCTAAAAGGTCGAAACACAAAGGGCTGGTCTGCATTGACATCTAGGTGTTGCCACTGCGGTAGCATGGTCTCGATTTGTTGAGCCAGCTTCTTGAGCCGGGAGCGCATGGTTTTATGATAATCACGGCCCCGAGCATAGCGGGCAATAATGGCATGATTGGGACGATGATTGTCTTCGATCCGTCGCGGCTTAGGAGCGGCTTCCAGATAGTCCATGCGTACTGAGACAATGGTGCGTGAGCCTTCTACCAATAGACCGGGATTGGCTCGTTTGTCATGGTTTAATTCCATAAAAGTGAGCTGGCCATGATGCCCTGCTGCCAGCCAGTCACGTAACCCTTGCATTTGCTGCTCAAAAACAGGGTGATTCACACCGATAAAACCGCAGTCAGCAAAGCCTAATGCCAATGCCTGCTCACGTATCCAATTTTTGACATCTTGGGCATCATTAAAAGGGTTGGTGGCAAGGGATTGAGAGTGAGAGGGAGTTGAATCTGGAGGGATAGAATCTGGCATAGACAGAGAACTCGAAGCTTATATAAAGGAGTATGATAAGCTATTATTAGACAAATATAAAACCTACGCTAAGGCACATCTTAGCTTGGTTCTACTCATAACAGGAGTAATAAAGAGATGCCACTACGTCATAATATCTTAA
>JAHHUJ010000010.1 GCA_020024075.1 Psychrobacter sp. | reverse complement strand
TTCTATGATTGTGACACTGCTTGCTTTGGCAGGTATATTTTTTATTATCGGTGCCCCTTTCGCCGGAGCGTTACAAGTTATCGTCTATGCTGGGGCAATCTTAGTCCTATTCGTCTTCGTCATTATGATGCTGAACTTAGGAACTAAGAATGATGCTCGTGAAAGTAAGTGGTTGGCCTCAGACGTTTGGGCAGTACCAACGGCACTAACTTTTATCATTGCTGTGGTGTTGATTTATATGCTGTCTTTAGGCAATGGTATCTCTACGGTTGAAGGTACAGTTGCGGCTGCCACAATAGGGGCGGAAACTGTCTCTGCTAAGCAAGTGGGTATCGCTTTATTTACCGAGTACCTATTATTAGTAGAGGTAGCCGCTTTGTTATTGCTGGCTGCACTAGTTGCCGCTTATCACTTGGGTAAAAAAGCGTTGGATGATGAAAATGAAAGTCACACCAGCCGTTTTTCAGCGCCAAGAGGTCATAGTGATGAGGTTTATGACTATCAATCTGTTGATGCCAAAGACTTCGTTGATACTAATAATCAATATAATGTTAGATCTAACCTGCACAATAAGGAGGATAGTTAATGGCAACTGCAACCTCTGAAACAGCCCATACCCTTGAAGGGGCGGCTGTGAGTACTGCTAATCCAGATACTGCTTCAGCAACTTCAGTTCAATCACTGCAAGTTAATGCTGTCGAAATGGTGCAGGGTACCCCAAACAATACGGTAGTAGAAAACTCTATTTTAGGACCTATTCCTATGGAGCATGGTCTAATATTGGCAGGGATTATTTTTGCCATTGGCTTATGTGGGGTTATGGTTCGCCGCAACTTCTTATTCATGCTAATGAGCTTGGAGATTATGATGAGTGCTGCTGGCCTAGCTTTTATTGTCGCTGGCAGTCATTGGTTAAGTGCTGATGGTCAAGTTATGTTTATCTTTATCTTAACCTTAGCAGCGGCTGAAGCGTCATTAGGCTTAGCTATTCTATTACAGTTCTACCATCGCCGCGGTCATTTAGACATTGATTCGGCCAATGAGATGAGAGGTTAATGAGATGAGTTTATTAGCGTTAACCTTTATTTTTCCGGCTATTAGCTTCTTAATACTGGCGGCAATGCGTGATCACTTATCAGAAAATGCGGCCAAGTTATTAGGCGTTGGTAGTATGGGGCTGTCAGCCTTATGTGCTCTAATTGCCTCAGTAAGCTATTTACAGGCCAATGATCCTAGTACCGTTATTAATGTTCCGTTATGGACTTGGTTGCAAGTTGGCGACTTTGCACCAGCCTTTGGTCTAAGCTTCGATGGTCTGGCCTTAACCATGCTAGGGGTGATCACTGGTGTTGGCTTCTTAATTCACCTATTTGCCTCATGGTATATGAAAGGTGATGTTGGCTTTGCTCGCTTCTTTAGTTATATGAACTTATTCGTTGCCAGCATGATTCTGTTAGTATTGGCGGATAACTTACTGCTTCTATATTTAGGCTGGGAAGGGGTAGGTATCTGTTCGTACTTGCTAATTGGCTTCTACTATCAAAATAGAGCCAATGGCCGTGCGGCAATGAAAGCCTTTACGGTCACTCGTATTGGTGACGTATTCTTAGCCTTTGGTCTATTCTTATTGTTCCGTGAATTCGGTACTTTGAATATTCAAGACATTATTACCCAAGCACCGCAGCTGTTTGAAACCAATAACTCTACTTTAGTATTGGCGACTATGATGTTGGTCGGTGGTGCTATGGGTAAATCAGCACAGATTCCTCTGCATACTTGGCTTGCGGATGCGATGGCAGGTCCAACGCCTGTTTCAGCATTAATTCACGCCGCGACCATGGTAACTGCTGGGGTTTATCTAATTGCCCGCCTGCATCCACTATTTATATTAACCCCAGGTATTTTATTGTACTGGGTAGGTGCAGTAGGTGCGATTACCTTAGTAGTGGCAGGCTTCTGCGCCCTAGCACAAACCGATATCAAACGTATTCTAGCGTACTCGACCATGAGCCAAATTGGTTATATGTTCTTAGCGTTAGGCGTTGGGGCGTGGCAAGGTGCTATCTTCCATTTAATGACTCATGCTTTCTTTAAAGCTCTATTGTTCTTATCTGCTGGCGCGGTTATTACTGCTGTGCATCACGAACAAAACATCTTTAAGATGGGTGGTCTACGTAAGAAGATTCCATTGGTATTTTGGTGCTTCATCATCGGTGGTGGTGCACTAGCAGCGATACCTTGGGTAACCGTAGGTTTCTACTCAAAAGAAGCCATTTTATGGGAAAGCTATGCAACCGGTCATCAAGTCCTATTCTACATGGGCGTGTTCGGTGCGTTCCTAACCTCACTTTATACCTTCCGTATGATTTGGTTCACCTTCTTCGGTGAAGAAAAAACTCAGGCACACAAACTATCAGGTATCTCTTATCAGTTACCGTTAGTGGTGTTACTGGTACTATCTACGGCAGTAGGTGCTCTAATTACGCCACCTCTGCAAGGGGTGTTACCAGAAAGCGTGGGCCATTTATTAGAGTTAAATGGTGAGGCTCATGCCAAACATACAGCAGAATTCATTGCCATGGGTGCTATGGCCTCAGGTTTAATCTTGGCCTTGTTACTCTATGTAGCTAACAGCGGTAAATTGCTGGCTAAGTTCAAAGCGTCAAGTTTGGGCGGTGCTATTTATTACTGGTGTTATAACGGTTTAGGCTTTGATGCTTTATATGATTTAGTGTTCGTAAAACCATTTTTATTAATTGGTAAAATGCTTAAAGCAGATCCAGTCGATAAGACATGGAACATCCTACCTGCGATTGCTTCAGCAGGTAATAAAGTGATGGCCATGACTCAGACAGGTTCGCTTCGAGGATATGCCGCAAGCTTTGGATTGGGGATGGCAGTGTTATTGATACTAGTCATGACGACGGTGATTTAAGATGACAGAATTTCAATTAGCTTGGATGTTGCCAGCATTGATTGCGACCCCGTTCATCGCGGGTGTGCTGTGCTGGTTAGTAGAGAAAATTAATAATCGTCTGCCTCGCTGGATTGCCTTGATCGGTATGATCATCACCTTTGGCCTAACAGTAGTCTTATGGCGTGAAGGTGCCTTTGCGGGTATGAGTGAGCAAGTGTTGGCACCAACGGCTAAGCTACCTTGGTTTGCTGAATTTAGTGTGCCTTGGATTGAGTCCTTTGGCATCAGCTTCCACTTAGCCTTAGATGGTATGTCATTGCTAATGGTCTCGCTAACGGCCTTCCTAGGTATTATGGCGGTAGGCTGTTCATGGGGCGAGATTCAGCGTCGTGTGGGTTTTTTCCATCTTAATCTGCTATGGAGCTTGGGTGGGGTAATCGGTGTTTTCTTAGCCATCGACTTATTCCTATTCTTCTTCTTCTGGGAGATGATGTTAGTTCCCATCTATTTCCTAATTGCCATTTGGGGTCATAACGCCACCAATGGTAAGACCAAAGAGTACGCGGCCACTAAGTTCTTTATCTATACTCAGGCATCAGGTCTGATTATGCTGATTGGTATCTTATTACTGGTCATCATGAATTACCGTACTTCAGGTATCTTTAGCTTCAATTACAATGATCTATTAGGTGTAGAGTTAGGTGGTTGGGAATATCCAATCATGCTGTGCTTCTTCATTGGTTTTGCGGTTAAGTTACCTATCATGCCATTTCATGGTTGGTTACCAGATGCCCACGCTCAAGCACCAACCGCAGGTTCGGTTGACTTAGCAGGTATCTTAATTAAAACCGCTGCTTATGGTTTGATCCGTTTCGTGTTGCCATTCTTCCCAGCAGCCTCACAAGAGTTTGCACCGATTGCCATTACTTTAGGTGCCATTGGTATCTTCTATGGCGCTTGGTTGGCCTTTATGCAAACTGATATTAAGCGTTTATTGGCATATACCAGTATTTCGCATATGGGCTTCGTGGTATTGGCCATCTATGCAGGTACTTTAATCAGTCTGCAAGGTCTTATGGTTCAGATGTTGGCTCATGGCTTATGTTCAGCAGCTCTATTCATTATGGCCGGTCAGTTGTATGAGCGTATGCACACTCGTGAATTACCATTGATGGGTGGTATGTGGGGTCAATTCCGCTACTACGCACCCTTCTTAATGTTCTTCTGTGCCGCCTTATTAGGTATTCCAGGTACCGGTAACTTTATTGGTGAAATCTTAATCTTATTAGGCTCTTTCGAACAATACCCAGTATTTGTAGTAATTGCTACTTTCAGCTTGGTATGGGCAGGATTGTATTCATTAATTATTATTTACCGTGCTTTATTTGGGGAGGAGACAGTACCTAAGTATGCAGCGGTATCCGTAGCCACAGACAGCGTTAAGCCTGTTGAAGCCAAAGCTACGGTACAACAGCCTGCTAATGCTACTTTAGCGGTCAATGACAATAACACGACACATATGATTAATCACAGTTATGAAGGCGAAGAGTCGCATGACAAGCCTATTAATCTACATGATTTGAATAAACGCGAATTGATGCTACTTCTGATCTTAGCCATTGGACTGGTATGGTTAGGCTTATACCCACAAACGGTATTAGATACGTCTAGTCATGCGATGCAGTGGATTAATAATGCTTATACTTATCACGAAGTTGTTAATTTTGAAGCTGTAGAGTCAATACAGTCAGCAGTTGCCGCAGCGGAGGTACGTTAATGAATAATCTTCTAGCAAATGCTTGGCCTGTATTGTTACCGTTCGCTCCAGTGATTATCGTCGCAGTGACCATGTTAGTGGTGATGCTTGCCATTGCATTAAAGCGTTCTCACTTCTTAACTGGCACATTAACGGTTGTGGGATTAAATATCGGTTTAATCACCTTAATCGGTCAGATAATGGGCTGGTTTGCACTCCCTGAGCAAGTGATTGTCAGTGGTATGTTTATCGTTGACCCCTTTGCTCAGTTCAACATGGTATTTATTTTCTTATCGTCACTGGCTTGTTGTACTTTAGCTTATCCGTACTTCAAGACTTTTAAAGATCATAAAGAAGAGCTGTATCTGTTATTGTTATTATCGACGGTTGGTGCCTTGCTAATGGTGTCAGCACACAACTTAGCTTCGTTCTTTATGAGCCTTGAGCTATTGTCAGTGCCTTTATATGGTATGTTGGCATACGCCTTTATGCGCAATCGCTCGCTGGAGTCTGGCTTGAAGTACTTAGTGTTATCTGCCACAGCTTCAGCAACCTTGCTAATGGGTATGGCGTTTATTTATGCTTCAACAGGCACCTTAGATTTTAAAGGGATTGCGCATGCTTTAGGTAACGTGTTTGAGTCGCCATTGATGATTGTTGGCGCTACAATGATGATTTTCGGTATTGCCTTTAAACTGTCTGCGGCACCGTTTCATATCTGGACACCAGATGTGTATCAAGGCGCACCAGCACCGGTAGCAACTTATCTAGCTTCAGTAACTAAAGTTGCAATGATGGCACTGGCGATTAGATTTATGCTAGATGCTGCCGTATTAGCCTTACCAACAGTGAATACGCTATTGGTTGTGATTGCTACCTTATCCATCTTATTTGGTAACTTACTGGCTTTACGTCAGACCAACTTAAAGCGTCTATTGGGTTATTCGTCAATTGCGCATATGGGTTATGTGTTAGTAGTGGCGGTGAGTATTGGTCCAGGTGCTTACTCAATCACCAATATGTACATGGCGATGTATGCTTTAACCTCACTAGGTCTATTTGGGGTAATTACCCTAATGTCTAGTACTTATAAAGATGCGGGTGAAGCTGCGGAGCTTTATCATTACCAAGGTCTATTCTGGCGTCGTCCGGTATTGACTGGGGTGATGACGGTGATGTTACTGTCTTTAGCAGGTATCCCATTAACCGCAGGCTTTATCACTAAGTTCTTCGCTATCGTTGCAGCAGTTGACGGTAGAGAGTGGTTCTTAGGGGCTATGATTGTTGTGGGTAGTGCCATCGGTCTATACTATTATTTACGGGTGATGCTAACGCTATTTAAGCGTCCTACTAAGACTATTGAGTTTGATGCATTAGGTGACTGGGGTATTCAAGCTGGCGGCTTAATGGTAATTCTAGTGACTTTAATCGTGCTATATGTGGGTGTCTTGCCTAATGGGTTTATCACTTGGGCCACTCAGTCACTCATTTGGTAAATGTAGTCTAGACAGAGTGTGGTCTGCTCTAGATGAGTTCAATAGCGTGATATGTTATGCTTGTAGGGCGAAATGCTCTACAAGCATTTTTTTTGTCTTCATAACTATTAATAATTAACTTGTAAAAAGTAGAAACTATGACGGATAAATCAGATAACATTCAAAAAGTTGAAGTGCTGAGCATTAAGACTTGGACTCCCAACTTATTTAGCTTTACAGTCACTCGTCCTGATAGCTTCAAATTCACAGCAGGTCAATGGGTACGTCTGGGTGTTAACCCTAGTCAGTTAAAGCATCATATCGACAATGATACTCAAGATGTTCCTGATGAAGACATTTATCGTGCTTATTCAATAGTATCTTCTCCTTATGATGAGACATTAGAGTTCTTCTCTATTGTTATACCGGATGGGGCATTCACCTCACAGCTACAGCACTTACAAGTGGGCGATGAGCTGTTATTAAATACCATTGCATTTGGCTTCTTGACCTTAGCGCGTTATCAAGCTCCTTTACCAAAAGACTTGTGGTTATTGGCAACGGGCACTGGCTTAGCGCCTTTCTTATCCATGCTACAAGATCTAAAGACATGGGAGGATTACGAGCACATCATATTGGCTTACAGTGCACGTAATGAAGCTGAATTGGCTTATGTTGAGCTGATTAAGACGCTAGAAGAAGACTTTGGTGGGTTAGTGAGCTCCCCTGCAAAATTTACCTTTATTCCTATTGTTACCCGAGAAGAGGTGGAGGGGGCTTTAGATAAGCGTCTGCCAGAGCTGTTAACCAGTGGTAAGCTGGAGGAGGTCGCTGGTGAGAAGCTGACCCAAGAGCATTCCCATGTGATGCTGTGCGGTAACCCAGATATGGTGGAGGATACCAAAGAGACCTTAAAAGATATGGGGCTGGTTATGAATCGCCGTGGTGAAGGTAATATTGCGGTGGAGAATTATTGGTAAAATCTGATTAGATTAGCTGGTGATTACAATCTTATGCAGCTTATATTTAGTATAGAGTGGCTTATTTAATGCAAAAATGCCCATTAGTTTAATGGGCATTTTTTTTAAGTAATCTTCACAGCCGAGGCAATGAAATCATTCTCCTGATGGTTCTTGGCTAGGCTCAATAGCGTCAGAGATGGGATTAAACGGACCTTTTAAGAGCTCAGGAGCATCTTTTGGGGTAATGATGTCTTCAATATTTGAATTAACCAGAAGATCACGGACGTTTACTTTGGTTTTCAACACCAACAGCTCTTCTTCAGTTAGGCCATAGTTAACCTGAACCTTGTGTAAGATGCTGATGATTTTTTTATTACGTTTTAACCAGCGGTTAATATCTAGATAAAGCACGTTGTCTTTTGGTTTTACGATATTAATCTTGTGCAAAATCATACCTAACGGATCTTTTTTTAGGACACTGTGGTAAAACCAAATCAAAAGCTTAATGCCATAACGCTTAAAGATAGAATCACAATGCAGTTTTAATACATCGGTATTGGTTAATTGACCAAAGGCAAAACGCTGTACATCACGGTCAACTTGAATATGTACTAATTCAAAGTTACTGGCGACTTCGGTATAAATACCTTTGATATCAATGGTACAAAACAGTCTAAACCAGTTATCGTGTAGTTCAACTCTTAGCTCTAAAATGGCTTTCACATTGTCTGTGACAAACTTTTTTAGAGCGGCATTCACCTGTTCTTGGCTAACCGGCAATGAGAACTCATCATCGATAGAGTTGGCCGCCTTACCGTAAGCAGACTTTGCTTTGGCGGTAATATAGGGCCAAACCTCTGAGATGTTAAACTTCAAGCCTTCATCAAAATCTTCAAAAGACTTATCAGGAATGCTGCTGTTAGTTTGTTGAGTTTGTTGCACGTAAATTCCTCTTAATTTAAGCCAAAATAGTAAAAATAATACAAGAAATATGCTTCACTGCGGTTATTGAGTGAGCTGATATAGTAAGTACGTGCAGCGATTATACCTGCAAATATGCCTGCGAAAATATTAAAATTGGTATAGAAGGCCAAGGGTAGTCTTGTAATCAACTCGATCATCTACCATTGGGCTGTCACGCTGCTCATCTGCTAGAAAATTAACAGATTGACCTAAGAATAAGTCCCAATCTTTATTAATTGTATAAGTGCCATTGACACTGATATAGGGGCTGATACTTGAGTCTGGTTTGTAGCTGTCTAAGCCAGATTTGTTCGCTTCTTTTTGACTAATACCGTAGTAATACTCGTTATAATTGCTGTCTACCCATTCAAGGCCAGCACTAGGATAGATGGTCCATTTACCTGGGGTTAGTTTCGCCAGATAGGTGAGTCGAGCTATCGTACCTTCACTGTGTCCAGTGACGTCAGTTGAGAGCTGTGCTCTAAAGCCACCTATAGGCGTGGTGCGCATATAGCTTGCCCCAACTAAGCCTGACCATTTTCTTTCATCAAGCTGGGCTAAGTTGCCTTTGGCATCGTCAGGGTCGAAGCTTGTGCCACCTGGCTGTACAAATGCCAACACTTCATTACTGCCATCATTCACCAAATAGGTACCTATTTGGTTGCCACGGGCATAATATTTGCCGTTATCAAAAAATATACTAGGTAACACAGAGAGGTCATTGTCATCCAAGTCGTACGCGCTATTGTTCCATCTTAGGTTAACCCCTAGCTGTACGCCCAACTTATCATTTTCGTTGGTCGATACAGTGGGAGTAGACTCAGTTTGGGCTGAGGCTGAGGCTAACGTAAGTACCCCTAAAGATAGGGTGATAGCCGCTGTGTTTAGAAGTTTACTGGTCAAGATTTTCATTGGGATACTCTTATTTTGGTTAAGGGCTGCAGCGAAAAGGGAGAGCCAAATTCGATTAACTATAGCCCTATCTGTAGATGTAAGTCTAGCCATAACTTATAAAATATAAGCGCAATAATAGCAAAAATTAACCAAGGTAAGGCTTTAACAGAAAGTTTATTATTAGGTGTAGAATAGCGATAGCCCAGCATAATACCAACAGCTAGGACAGCACCGGTTAGTGCTCCACCAATATGTCCTGCATTGTCGATACCGGGGACAGCAAAGCCGTACATCAGGTTGATACCCATGATGATCGCCAAACTTTTTAATTGGGGATTGCCGCCTTTTGCGGGGAAATTGAGTAAGGATTTCTTTAATAACTCAACCATTAGCAGCGCCATGCCGATGCCCATAATACCACCTGAAGCACCTGCTGAAATGCCAGGAGAACCGTCATTGTGGAAAATTTGCCACCAAGTCACATAATTGTTTAACAAATTTCCGCCCACAACAGAGAGCAAGAATAATAGCAGGAACTTAACTGAGCCAAAGGTAACTTCGGCCACTTGACCGAAGTAATACATCGCAAAGCAGTTGAATAATAAATGCATCAAACCTATGTGCAAAAAGCCACTAGCTACCAAGCGCCATGGCTCATAGCCTATGCTATAAGGCAAGGCATTGGCTCCCCACATCAGGAGCGACTCTAAGCTTGGCTCATTAATGTCAACTCCTGAGGCTATTTGGATCACAAACAACCCCACAAAGCTTAGGAGTAATAGCACGGTGACTGGAGCACGGCTGAACAAGGTAGTGATAGGCATAATAATTATTTATAACACAAGATGCGGCTATTTTAGCATAGCTAAAGGCTTAGTATCGTCACCGCACACTTATATAACGTGTTAAAAAATAGCTTGCAGATACCAGTTTTGCAAATACAGGATGCCTTAGGAGGGTTTGTGCTAAGGCATCTTGTATTTGCAGTGTTTGACTAGTACCAGCGAATAGGGGCCACTTGCGGAATAGAGGTTTTTAGATACTCATAAGTACCTTTGACTAAGATATCATCGGTGACATTCTTAATATTGGTATGACCACAGAATGCCATAGTGATATCGCACTCATTATAAAGAATCTCTAAGGCGCGGCGTACCCCATCTTCACCATAGGCACCAAGTCCATATAAAAATGAGCGGCCAATCATTGTGCCTTTTGCTCCCATTGCAATAGCTTTCAGCACATCTTGTCCTGAGCGGATACCACTGTCTAACCAGATTTCAATATCGCTTTTTTCAGCTTGTACCGCCTGAACAATATCAGATAGACAGGCAATAGAGGAGGGCGCACCATCTAGCTGACGACCACCGTGGTTAGAGATTACCATGGCATCGGCACCGCTACGGGCCGCCAATATTGCATCTTCAGGCTCCATGATGCCTTTGATGATAAGCTTGCCGCCCCACATATCCTTGATACGGGCCACATCATCCCAGCTGAGGCTTGGGTCAAACTGCTCAGCGGTCCATGATGATAAGGAGGACAAGTCGCCCACGCCTTTGGCATGACCGACAATATTACCGAAAGTACGACGTTTGGCGCCCAGCATATTAAAGCACCATTCAGGCTTGGTCATTAGATTTAGGATATTAGCCAATGTTGGCTTAGGCGGCGCTGACAGACCGTTTTTGATATCTTTATGACGCTGGCCCAGTACCTGTAAGTCTGCGGTTAAAATAAGGGCAGAACAGTTGGCTTCTTTGGCACGGCGGATTAGATTGGCCATGAAGTCTCTATCGCGCATGACGTACAGCTGAAACCAGAAGGGATGATTGGTGTACTCAGCCACATCTTCGATAGAGTTGATACTCATGGTAGATAATGAAAAAGGAATACCGAAGTCTTTGGCTGCTTTGGCTGCATGCATCTCACCATTAGCCCACATCATGCCAGTAAAGCCCGTTGGTGCGATGGCTATTGGCATCTTCACCTCTTCACCTATCATGGTGGTGGCAAGGCTACGGTTGTCCATATCTACCAAGACGCGTTGACGTAACTTGATACGATCAAAGTCGGTTTCATTATTGCGGTAAGTGGTCTGCGTCCACGACCCAGAGTCAACATAATCATAGAACATACGAGGGACTTTACGCTCAGCTATTCTGCGTAAATCTTCAATTTCAGTGATTTTTGATAAATCTTTCAATAGTTCCTCCTTAGACTACCGAGTGGTTCCAATTGACCGTAGGTAGCTTTTTGTTCTGCTTTCAGCATGTTAGTTAAGGGAATATAATACAGCTAAAGGTGTAGTCAATCAGTTGTCCACTGCGTCGTATTGATAGGCTTGCTGCAAGTCAGGCAAAGAAAAAGGATAGTTTAATTGCTGGGTATGAGTCAGGACAACTGGGATAATAGTGGCAAATTGCATCATAAATTCCTCTTCAAAGTCAGCAATATCAACTTTTTCAATAATAATTGGCGTCACACTAGAAAATAGCCTAAGCGTATTTTCAGCCTCATCACATAAGTGGCAGCCCGCAGTGCCTAATAAAAACCAAGTTTTTTTAGCACTACCGGAATCCAGCTTCAGCTGAGATTGTTGCATAATTAGCTGACGAGTAGTGGCAATATCAGTCAAAATGTTATCCTATATGGCTATTTCAATTAAGCTTTAGCTGTCTGGCAGTTCTTTTAAATGTCCCTTTAGTAGATTAAGTGCCTAGTAGAGAGCTTTTAGTAGAGGGGTTTTGGAGCGCCTTCTCATAGGGAGCTTCAAAAAAGAGCGCTACCAGTCAGCGTTAACTTAGTTTATCATTGTTTTAATTTTAACCGTTAGCCGAGTCAAAAATTATGACGGCAGTTTTTACTTTTTTTAAGCGTATTTTTTGGGCGCTAATGATATTGGCAGTGGCGTTCTATATCGCTGTCGCTGGGTTGTTGTTGGTGTGGAAGACACAGCCTATTAATAACAGTATGTTTATGGTAGCTCACCGTTTGGGTGGGGGTGAGGTAACCCAAACTTGGGTCGAGTATGATGACATTGCTAAGTCTGCTAAGCAGGCAGCTATTGTTAGTGAAGACTCTCAATTTGTCAGTCATCACGGCTTCGATATGGACGGGATTGAAGCGGCGATGAAGAAGAACGAAAGCAGCGGAAAGGTGACCGCTGGCGGGTCGACTATTACCCAGCAATTAGCAAAAAACCTATTCTTAACTTCACATCGCTCCTACGTTCGTAAAGGACTGGAGGCTAGTATCACTGTCATGATTGAAGGTATGTGGGATAAGCGGCGCATCTTGACCGCTTATCTGAACGTGGCAGAATTTGGCAATGGTATCTATGGAATAGAAGAGGCCGCCAAGTATTATTTCAATAAGCCTGCCAGCAAGCTAAATCGCGATGAATCCGCTTTACTGATTAGTATGCTCACCAATCCTAAATACTACGAAAAACACATGAGTAATAAGCGACTGCGCAATAAGCAGCGAATTATTATGCGCCGTATGAATCAGGCGGTATTACCTTAATCACTTTGTCAGATTTGTGTAGTAAAGTATAGAAGAAAGTAATTTTTTAGCTAAATCATTGGCCACAGAACAATTACTATATGACCCACAGATATCACAGATATAAAGAAAGGAGGCGAGTTGCATTATGACCACTATCACCACCACAGCCAATAAGCAAAATGAGGCAGAAGCCAAGCCACGAGAGACTGGCACTGATAAGGCGGTAAATAAATCAGTGACAGAGTTAACCACTTTGGATTGGGAACGTTACGAAGATGGGACTTACTCACCAAATAGCTATATCAACCGTGAGTTATCTTGGCTGCAGTTTCATTTAAGAGTCTTAGCTCAGGCGACCAACCCGCGTCATCCTTTATTAGAGCGTTTGTTTTTTTTAATTATCTTCTCCTCTAATATGGATGAGTTTTTTGAGATTCGTGTGGCAGGGTTAATGCAGCAATTAAATCATGGCAATATCTCGCACAAGCCTGACAAAATGCGCCCAAGTGAAGTGCTACAAGAGATATCAGAGGTGGCTCATAAGGCCATTGAAGAGCAGTATAGAATCTTAAATGAAGATATCTTGCCGGCTCTAGCCAAAGAAGATATTCGTTATTTGAAGCGTAATGAGCTAAATGCGAAGCAAGCCCAGTGGATGAAGCAGTATTTTATTGAGCAAGTTATGCCGGTATTAACCCCGATTAGCATTGATCCTGCGCATCCTTTCCCGCGTTTAGTGAACAAAAGCCTAAACTTTATGGTGAGTCTGGAGGGCAAAGATGCCTTTGGCCGCGACATTAATTTAGCTGTTGTCCCAGCACCTCGCAGTCTACCACGTGTTATTCGTCTGCCTGATGAGCTAACCGGTGGTAAAGAGCACCACATCATGCTGTCTGCTGTGATTCATGAGTATGTGGGTAAGCTATTTCCTGGCATGACTGTGACCGGGTGTCACCAGTTCCGTCTGACTCGAAATGCAGATCTTGAATTGTCAGATGATGTAGAGGATATTGCCAAAGCCTTACAAGGTGAGCTTGATAATCGCCGCTTTGGTGACAAAGTGCGCTTAGAGGTGACTACTAATTGTCCAAAAGAGATTAGCGACTACTTGCTAGATGAGTTTGGCTTACACGATAGTCAACTGTATAGAGTCAATGGTCCGGTGAACTTAACCCGTTTACTATTTGATTTTGACATTCCTAAGTTACGCTTTCAGCCTTTTACTCACGTTGTACCCAAGGCTTTTCGACGTGAGTCGTTTGATAAAGGCGAGAGTATGTTTACCGCTATTCGCCGTAGTGATGTGTTGGTGCACCATCCTTTTGAGTCATTCAATCCTGTGGTAAATATTATTTGGCAGGCGGCAAATGACCCTAAAGTGCTGGCAATCAAACAAACCTTGTATCGTTCGGGTAAAAACTCTGAAATCGTGAAAGCACTAGCTGCAGCAGCCAGAAATGGTAAGGAAGTAACCGCCATTATTGAACTGCGAGCCCGTTTTGATGAAGCGTCAAATATTGAAGTGGCAAATCTGCTACAAGAAGCAGGTGCCGTCGTGGTCTATGGTATTGTTGGCTATAAGACCCATGCTAAGTTGATGCTGATTGTACGTCGTGAAGACAATAAGATTCGCCGTTATGTTCATCTGGGTACGGGGAACTATCACGAAGGTAATGCTAAGGCCTATACTGACTATGGGTTATTTACCGCAGATCCTGATATCTCAGAAGATGTGCACAAGATTTTCCAAGAGCTTACCGGCATGGGAAAAGCGGCCAATGTCAATAAGTTGCTACATGCGCCCTTTACTTTGCATACTCAGTTGATGTCGTTTATTGATGATGAAATTGCCAATGCCAAAGCCGGCAAAAAAGCGCATATTATTGTTAAATGTAACGCTTTAACCGAGCGTAATTTAATTGATAAGTTATATGATGCCTCACAGGCAGGCGTGAAAATTGAGCTTATTTTGCGTTCTATGAGCTGTATTCGTCCACAGGTCAAAGGTTTGTCTGAGAACATTACCGTGCGCTCTATTGTAGGTCGCTTCTTAGAGCATACCCGAGTATATTATTTCTATAATGGGGGTGATGAGCGTCTGTATTGTAGTAGTGCTGACTGGATGAGCCGTAACTTATTCCATAGGGTTGAGGTGGCATTCCCAATTGAGGATCGTAAGCTATTTCAGCGGGTTTACCAAGATGGCTTAATTAGCTATTTAAAAGACAATGTACAAGCTTGGGAATTAAAAGGAGATGGGAGTTGGCAGCAAGTTCGACCTAAGCCTGGCGAAGCTCCTTTTGTGGCTCAAGACTATCTACTAAAAAAAATCAATAATGTCTCAGATATCGAGACACAGTCAGTAAGATAGTATTCAGTTTAGAACAAATACTGGCTTTACAATAAAAGAAAGCAACTTTGTTAACCAAAGTTGCTTTCTTTCTGTTCAATAGGTGTTAGTGTTGGTATACGATAATAACCGGTATTACGCAAACTCAGTAGCATTTTGACAGTGGAAGCCCAGTACTCTACGCTGGAATACCACTGTGGAATCTTAACTCAGTATCTGGACTATTGATCAGCTCCGCCTCAACTTGTCTAAAAAAAGCAATACGCTGATCGACATTCATAGTGTCCTCATTGGTATTGATGCTGCCATTAGTGGCTTTTGATAAGGCTTCGATATCCACACTTGAGCCCTCTTTAGGCTCTAGTGAGCGGGCGAGGGTGATATAGTCTTCATAATGGCGGCTTTCAGACTTAAGCAGATAGCGGTAATATTTTGCTAAACGCTCATCATCGACCACTTCACTTAGAGCAGCAAAACGCTCACAAGATCGAGCTTCAATAAAGGCACCGATAATCAGAATATCAATCATGGCCGCTGGCTCATATGTGCGCTTGTGCTTTAACATGCCTTTGGCATAGCGGCTGGCGGGTAAATGACGCCATTTTTGACCCCGCTCCTCCATAATCCCCACCACCTGCTCATAGTGCAGCATTTCTTCACGAATCAACTGCGCTAATTTCATTTGCAGATCTTGATGGAACTCATAACGAAATATTAAGTTCATGGCGGTGCCTGCCGCTTTTTTTTCACAGTTGGCATGATCTTGAATAATAGTGGGTAAGTCATTGATGGCAGCATCAAGCCAAGCTTTAGGGGTAGGCGCCCCTAAAAACTCATGGATGTGGGAGATGTCCGTTTTGGCTGGGGCAGTTACGGTGTTGTTTTGGTCATTAAGAAGAACGTCACTCATAATAGGGGCTCATTTATTACTTTGACTAAGCGAAGTAGCAGGTGTAAATCAATAAGGATGTATTTTATTCAGGTTGCTTTTATTATTTAGATGTTTAGGTTAGTTGTATTCAAGTTATAGGCTATAAAGTTAAAAATACTATTGTAACAAATTAGGGATAATATATTAGGCTCAGTTATGTTCCCAGTTTTTAATATAATACTCATTATATGGGTTTGATATTCATATAGATAGGGTACTATTAAGAGTCATAAATATCTTTTGTTACAGCTATAAATGGTTAGTTAACGATAAAGAACTGATAAGTTCTCTACAAAAATAATAGGTAATATGTTGATATCAAAGGGTTTATATAGGACTATCAAGGCAGTAAAGACCAAACATTTATTTAAAAAATGGCAGTTTCTTGTTTATTTATCTCAATGATAGTAGTATGAAGAAAGACGGCCCCCTAGTGGGTCGTTAATCAGTATAAGAGTGTATTTCAGTTATGGATATGGCACTAATTTGTTTCAATAAAATTAATAATAACCAGCCTAAGTATGTTTGTGCATCGGGTAGGCTTACAGGAAACACTGAAGACACTGATTAATTCATTCACCAACAAAGGATCATATGGTATGAGTAACTCTGTTAATAACAATGAAAATCGCGTTCAAAAAGGCATCTTAGCCATTGATAGCCAACTATATAATTTTATTGAAAATGATGTGCTACCCCGTGTTGGTGTGGAATCAGACGCTTATTGGTCTAACTTTGAAGAGATTGTTAAGAAGTTCACACCACGTAACAAAGCGCTTTTGGCTAAGCGTGATGAGCTACAAGCCAAAATCGATCAGTGGCACTTAGACAACCCAGCCAAAGATGGCGAAATCGACTATCCAAAATACAAAGAATTCTTAACTAAAATTGGTTACCTATTGCCAGAAGGGGATGACTTCGAAGTTTCTACAGAGAATGTGGATGCTGAAATTGCAAGTATCCCTGGTCCACAGCTGGTTGTACCTGTTCGTAACGCTCGTTATGCACTAAACGCAGCCAATGCTCGTTGGGGCAGCTTCTATGATGCCTTATATGGTACTGACGTAATCGATACCGCTGATGGTAAAGACAAAGGCAGTAGCTATAATCCAAAACGTGGTGCAGCCGTTGTGGCTTATGCCAAAGCTTTCTTAGATGAGAACTTTGCACTGGCTCAAGGCAGCTATACAGAGGTTACTGGCTTTAGCGTTGAGGGCGGCGAATTAAAAGTTGCTCAAGGCGATAACACGACTACATTAGCCAATACTGCTCAGTTTGTGGGCTATGTAGGCGATGAGAGTAATCCAAAAGGTATCTTATTAAAAAACAACAACTTACACGTTGAAATTCAAATTGATGCCAACCATCCAGTAGGCGCAACTGACCCAGCTCATATTAAAGATGTGTTATTAGAGTCAGCAATTACTGCCATTCAGGACTGTGAAGACTCAGTAGCAGCGGTAGATGCTGAAGAAAAAGTAGAAGCTTACCGCAACTGGTTTGGCTTAATGAATGGCGACTTAACCGAGACCTTCTCTAAAGGTGGCAAAGAGTTAACTCGTAAGCTAAATCCAGATCGTGAATACACTACGCCAGACGGTGGCAAGCTAGTATTACCAGGTCGTGCGGTACTGTTAATCCGTAACGTGGGTCACTTAATGCAAAACCCAGCGATATTGGTAGATCTAGGCGAAGGTCAAGAAGAAATCTTCGAGGGCATCATGGACGCCTTAATAACACCACTATTAACCCTCAATGACATCAAAGGTAACAATGAGCTGTCAAACTCTCGTGAAGGCTCAATGTACATCGTTAAGCCTAAGATGCATGGCCCTGAAGAAGTCAAGTTCGCTAATGATTTATTTGCAGCAGTAGAGGATGCTTTAGGATTACCACGCAATACTCTTAAAATGGGTGTGATGGATGAAGAGCGCCGTACTACTGTGAACCTAAAAGAGTGTATCCGTCAGGCTAAAGATCGTGTAATCTTCATTAATACAGGCTTCTTAGATCGTACAGGTGATGAGATGCACACCAGTATGAATGCAGGTCCTTTCGTACGTAAAGGCGAGATGAAGTCAGCTGTATGGCAGCCTGCGTATGAGCAGTGGAACGTTGATATCGGTATCGAAACGGGCTTAATTGGCCGTGCTCAGATCGGTAAAGGTATGTGGGCGAAACCTGATGAGATGAAAGAGATGATAGAGACTAAGTCTAATCATCCTCAAGCAGGTGCAACTACCGCGTGGGTGCCTTCACCAACAGGCGCTACGCTACACAGTATTCACTACCATCAAAACAACGTCAAAGAGATTCAAGAAGGCTTCAAAGGCCGTGAGCGTGCCAGCTTAGACGATATCTTGACCATTCCATTAGCCAAAGATACTAACTGGAGTGATGAAGAGAAGCGTCAAGAGCTTGATAATAACGCACAGGGTATCTTAGGTTACGTGGTACGCTGGGTAGATCAAGGTGTGGGCTGTTCAAAAGTACCTGACATCAATAACGTTGGACTAATGGAAGACCGTGCAACGCTACGCATCTCAAGTCAGCACATTGCCAACTGGTTGCACCACGGCATCGTTACTGAAGAGCAGGTCATGGAGTCTATGAAGCGTATGGCCAAAGTTGTGGATGAACAAAACTCAGGCGATCCTAACTATATACCTATGGCAGATAACTTCGACAACTCAATCGCTTTTAAAGCCGCTTGTGACTTAGTGTTTAAAGGTCGTGAGCAGCCAAGTGGTTATACAGAGCCATTACTACATGCTGCCCGTTTAGAGCTAAAAGCACGCTCAGCTAACTAGTAAAGTAGGCTATATATAGCAAGCTTTGCTCTTTATATGGCTTTAGCATAACCGTCCTAATTTTCCCTTTGGCGTATGTGATATACGCCTGAGGGTTTTTTATTGCCTGTACTAAGGCTCTGCTACCTTGGAGCTGGTAGTAACTAGTAGTAATAAATAGTAGCTTTATCTCTATAAGGTAAGTGCAGGGGCCTCTAGCTAGCACTAGATAGCGGGTTTAAGCCCAAAATAGTATTTCGGTCGAGTTATCAAGACGGGCTAAATAATTTTTTTAACAGTAATTTTGTTAAGTGAATCAAGTGGTTAAATGATAACTAGGGCTAGACGCACAATAAAAATGCTGAAATAAATGTTGCAAATTATTTCAAAGTTGATATCCTTAGTTTCAAGGTATGAATTTGGTTAGTGATGTAACAGAACTATTAATATAGTTTTATCTTGTATCGTTACAAACTTAAGCGAATAGATAAATTAAGTTACTCATTTAACAGATATGTCACATAATGTTGCCATAATCATATTTAAGTCAGTTCTAACGGAGTTTGTCTCATTTTTGATACAAGTGATGTTTAGAACTTTAATGGAAGTAACTGGGCGTTAGCTTGTTAGGGCAGCCCATAACTAAAATTGTAAAGTGGAGATATACCCCATGAAAAAACTACTTTTAGCATCAGCTGTTG
>JAHHUJ010000001.1 GCA_020024075.1 Psychrobacter sp. | reverse complement strand
ATCAACTATTAGGAGAAAGGGCGTGCAAGTCCATAACGAGATATTAAAACGCGTAGAGCCTCTTAACCCTACTCACACCGAGTTAGTTAATGAATCTATGAATCATGCCGGTTATTTTGAAGGCAAAGAAAGCCACTTTAAGTTGACTGTGGTTAGCCCTGAATTTGAGGGAAAAAGACGCGTTGCTCGGCACCAACTTATCTATGGGTTAATGAATGAGTTGATGACCAGCCAAGGTGGTAGTATCCATGCCTTAGCCATCCACGCTTACAGCCCAGATGAGTGGCAACAACAAAACCAAACAGTGCCTGCCAGCCCCCTTTGCGCTGGTCAAAACAAAAGCTAATAATAAAAATTACTCATTTTATTGACCAGACAACTGGCCAGAGGAAACTATGAAACACTTACATATGTTAATGGCGGTAATTACTGTGGTGCTTTTTTTATGGCAAAGCTACTTAGTGATAGCCAAAGGTATTCGCTTTGACAAAAAGGGTAAAATTGCTAGCCATGTGGTCTATACCCTATTAATTATCTCAGGCGTATTAACCGTCATGCCTCTACTGTCAACCAATGCCCCACTACAATGGGTGGCTGCCAAAATTATATTACTCATAGCGGCAATAAGTGCTAGTATTAAAGCTTTTAGAGCAACGGCCACACCAGCGCAGAGCAAGTCTGGTATTTTTATCGCTTTCATTGCTTACGTGGCTATTTTTATCTTAGCTTTTGTTAAGCCTGGCAACTTTATGTAGCCCAGTAGCTATCGACAGCTGGCGACACCACTCATAACTCAAAACAGCTAATAATTCTATATATAAGTGAAGCCCCTATTCACTGTATAATCTTAATTAAAGTAATTATAAACTTAGGAGCTCCTATGCCAAAACTTAGCGTAAAATCTTTAATGACTTCTGCTGCAGTAGTTGGCAGTATCCTAGTTGTCAGTGGTTGTGCCAGCACTGGTAATATCTCACCACAGTACATTCCACCAAGCACTTATCAAAACTATAACTGTTCAGCGCTGTCTCAAGAATACCAGCGCATTCAATCCTATATTAATACAGAAAGTAAAAACTACTCAGGATTGACCACAACAGGTATCGGGGTTGGCGTGTCTGCTGGTCGCTGGGGGATTTCTCCTAACATCAACATTGGTGTTGGTAAAAGCACCAGTAATAGCGCACGTGATGCCAAGCTATCGCGCCTGTTCGGTGAGCGCGATGCGGTAGTACAGTCTGCTCGTATGAAGCAGTGTGCATTTGCCGCCAAACTAAAAGTTTATGGTGAATCTTAGTTATTATAATCAACAGCTTGACGACCCTTTCAAGTCTAGTCTAGCTTAGCAACAAGGATCGGCTAAGGAATAAGGCAATAACATCATGAGTCAGCCCACAACAAATACAAACCAAACTTCAAATAGCGCCGCAGTTGACAGTAAGCCGGCCCATTTTAATCGGGCTGATCATCAGCGCGTAGTGATTACCGGTATGGGTGCGGTTACTCCCCTCGGCTTAGACGTAGACACCACTTGGCAACGCTTAATCAAAGGCGAAAGTGGTATTAAGCCGATTACCCACTTTGATGCCTCCACCTACCGCGCGCAATTTGCAGGCACCGTAGAAGGCTTTGAAGCCAATCAATTTATGGCTGCCAAAGAAGCTCGGCGTTATGATGCCTTTATTCATTATGGGGTGGCTGCTGCCAGCATGGCCCTAAAACAAGCTGGCTTCATTGAAGAGGTGTCATCTGAGCCAGCTCCGGTACAAAACGTAGACTCAGATCGCTTCGGTGTCATCATCGGGGCAGGTATTGGGGGACTACAAACCTTAGAAGACAATCGGGATGCCTTAGCCAATCAAGGGGTACGCCGCGTCTCTCCTTTTTCACTCCCAGGCTCTATTATTAATATGGCCGCTGGTATGGTGGCCATTAAGCATAACTTACGCGGCCCCAATTTAGCGACTGCAACAGCGTGCACTTCTGCTGCCCATGCCATTGGACTAGCAGCTCGCTTAATCGCTTATGGCGACTGTGATGTCATGTTGGCCGGTGGCAGCGAGAAAGGCTCTAGCCCTCTGGGTATGGCAGGCTTTGCCGCTATGGGCGCTTTATCTACTCGCAATGACGACCCCACTCGTGCCAGCCGCCCATTTGACAAAGACCGTGATGGCTTTGTATTAGGAGACGGCTCGGGGGTATTGGTACTAGAAAGCTTAGCCCACGCCAAAGCCCGCGGTGCTATTATCTTAGCGGAGCTGGCAGGCTTTGGTATGAGTGACGATGCGCATCATATTACTGCCCCACCAACTGACGGTGAAGGCGCCGCTAGAGCGATGGTTATGGCCATTAAAGATGCGGGGATTGATCCTTGTGAAATTGGCTATATCAATGCACATGGTACTAGCACCCCAGCCGGAGATGTGGCTGAGTCCAAAGCCATTGAAGGCATATTTGAAGCCTGCAAAGAGCGTCTATTGGTAAGCTCAACTAAGTCCATGACTGGACATTTATTAGGTGCTGCTGGCGCTATCGAAGCTATTTTTAGTATTCAGGCTTTGCTAGATCAGAGAGTACCACCCACCATCAACCTCGACAACGTCGATGAAAACTGCCACCTAGATTATGTGGCTAATGCAGCGCGTTCAGTGACCAACCTTAACTATACGATGTCTAACAGCTTTGGCTTTGGTGGCACCAATGGCTCTTTGATTTTCGCGCGCTGGGTAGATTAATAGGTCTACCGCATAACCACTCTTATTTCCCACTATCAAACTCTGATGGAGACACATTCATATGGCACAAGTTGCGTTCTCACACCAATTCTCTCATCGCTGGAGCAACGCTCCACAAGCGGTTAAAGACGCCTTGCTACAAGAGTTTGAAGATATTATGCAGCTGCTTGACGCGGACACTGACTTAGAAAGCTTCGAATTTACAGTGCCAGATTTGCATGCCCATATCGACGCTATTAATGCAGAGATTGCTGCTAAAACAGAAGCCGATCGCCTTGAGGCTGAGAGGTTAGAAGCCGAGCGCTTAGAGGCAGAAAGAGTCGAATTTGAAGCGTTAGAAGCGGAGCGCTTATTAAATGACGAGCAGCATACGGAGCAACAAGCTTTAGATCAGCCACAAGCGCCAGCAGAAGAACCCGTAGATCTTGAACAACAAGTGATGCAAGTAGCAGATGCCGATCTGGTAGAGGACAGTATTAAGGTAGAGGTAGACACTGAAGCCACTACTGATACTGCTAAGGATACTGAAAACTCTGATACACAAGTATCTGATACCTCTACCGATACATCAGAGTCACAGCCTGCTGCCGTAGTGGTACCTGAAACAGAAATCTCTGCCCCAGCATCCTTCGCCTTCGACAATACCGCTCCCAAGGCTGAGCTCGATGCTGACTTCATAAAAGAGTTGGAAAACCGTATCGACGATTATCTCAGTGAGCAGTTGGCCAATATGTCAGAAGACTTAAGGTCTTGGCTGCGTGAGCAAGTGGCCAACCGCCTGAACAGCAAATAGTTGAAAAGTAGCAAATAACTCAAAAAATCTATTAGTTTAAAAAAGCAGACAGTGCTAAAGCTACTCGTGTAATACTTTATAAATGGTATTGGCCATTACTTTACCGATACCATTTACCCCTTCCAGCTCTTGCTGAGAGGCCCCTAGCAGCTGCTGTAAGCCCCCAAAGTGATTTAACAAATCACGACGACGCTTCTCACCAAGTCCAGGAATCGCTTCTAGCACCGAAGAAGATCGACGCTTATCCCGCTTCTTACGGTGAGCGGTAATGGCAAAGCGGTGCGCCTCATCGCGGATATTCATAATTAAATGCAGCGCTTTTGAGTCCATGGGCAAGTCTAATGGCTCATGATCAATGAAGTGCAATACCTCAAGACCTGCCTTACGCCCCTCGCCCTTGGCTACCCCAATCAGCAAGGTATCATTTAGGATGCCTAATTCAGTCAGTACGTTTTTGGCCATATTCAGCTGACCTTTACCACCATCAATTAACAGAATATCAGGCAAGGGATGCTTCTTGTATCGACGGGTCAAAGCCTGAGACATGGCCGCATAATCATCACCGTCTTGTACTCCGTGAATGGCGTACTGACGATAATCACGCTTACGCGCTCCACCTTGATCAAACACCACACAGCTAGCAATGGTCGCCTCGCCCATAGTATGCGAAATATCAAAGCACTCAATTCTATCGATGTTGGTTTGGGTAACTGGCTGTAGCACTTCTTTTAGCGCCCCAAAGCGTGCGTGTAGCTCTAGGTAATCTCCAAGTTTGGTTTTTAAAGCATTGTTAGCATTTAATTTTGCCAACTCTAACCACTCCGCTCGGTGCTCTCGCACATTGGTCTTAATCAGCGTCTTACTCTCAAAATGAGTGCTTAGTGCTTCTTGCAGCGCCTGCTGATCAGGAAGCTCATGACTAATGATAATCTCTGGCGGCAGGTCATCGGTGACTTGGAAATAAAATGAGGTAACAAACGCTGATAAGTTACTACTTATAGGCTCACTGCTATCGACATCAGGGAAATAATTTTTACCACCTAATACCCGCCCACCACGCACGGTAAGCACATTAACGCAGGTCATACCAGCCTGACTGGCAATAGAGATAACATCAGCCTCACCTTGCACGGTATAGACCGCTTGACGCGACTGCACCTCACGCAGCATGGACAATTGATCGCGATAAAAAGCTGCTTTTTCAAAGTCTAGCTTATCAGCCGCCCCTTCCATTTTCTCGATCAAGGCTTGATGAATATCAGATGAGTCACCTTTTAAGAAACGAATGGTGTTATCAACATCCACCGCATAATCTTCTGGCGATACCAATCCAACGCAGGGGGCTCGGCAACGCTTAATCTGATATTCCAGACATGGACGCTTGCGTTGACGAAAGAAGGTGTTGGTGCACTGGCGCATCTGAAACATCTTTTGCATTAAGGTTAAGGTTTCTTTGGCAGCATGAGCTGAAGGAAATGGCCCAAAGAATTTGCCTTTTTGATGCTTAGCTTTGCCGCGTCCATACGCTAATCTAGGATAAGGCTGATCGGCTGAGATGAAGACATACAAATACGACTTATCATCACGTAGCAAGACGTTATAAGGCGGACGGTGCTCTTTAATAAGGTTTTGTTCTAGCAGTAGTGCTTCGGTTTCACTACGGGTAATAATAGTCTCAATATTATGGATGCGTGAGACCAAAGCCCGCGTCTTGGGGTGATCAATGGTTTTAGCAAAGTAACTATTGACTCGATTTTTGAGCGATTTTGCTTTACCGACATATAAGATATCACCATTTTTACCCAGCATCTTATACACGCCTGGCAAGTTGGGCATGCGTTTAATGAGGTGTTTAAGACGGGCCTCTCTATCATCTACGCCCATCGTTGTCGACTTATTCACCATAACTCACAAAACCAAAATTATTAAAGATATCCCTATTTATGGGGCTTTGAGGCTCTTATTGCAAGCACAAAAAAGCCGGCTCTAAGCCGACTTCTCTACTGCTAACTCAAATCTTACTTAAGAAGCATACTAGCTCATAACAAAGATTAGTGTCTAAAGCTTGCCAATAATGCAGGAATACCTGGCAACATACCCACCATAGCCATAACCACGGTTAATAGAACAAACATACCAGCTGGGATAATCCAGCGACTCATTTTACTCAGGCCCGCACTACGCTCTTTTGAGCCAATCAGACCCATGTTATCTAGCAACATAGTCAATGACCAACCAAAGGCTGGGTTCACAAGCGCTGAAGCGAATACTACGATGGCTGCTGATTGTGTGGTTTTACCCTCACGAGTCATCTCCATACCTGCTTCAAGTAGAGGAATAAATACCCCCACAATGAGCGCCACACACATCACAGGTTCCCAAATAGCCAAATCCATAGGATAGCCCCAGACAGCTGCAATTATACACAGTAGTGCGGTTAAGATAGCACCGGCAGGGATAGGACGCTTGGCAATAGCCGCTGGAACAATATAAGTTCCCCAAGACGAGGTAAAGTTTGCGCCGCCCAGTACAGAGCCCACAACCTGACGAATTGAGGCACTGGTCATGGTATCGTCAATATCCATAACCACCTTTTCAGTGCGCTTTGGATAGCTAATCTTTTGGAAAACCTGATGCCCCAAGAAGTCTGGTGACCACATAGCCACAGCCAATACCGCAAAGGGTAACACCACCATAAAGCTCTCTAAATTTGGTAGACCCAACATCCAACCAGTATTCTCACCCCACCAGTACATAGGGCTCATGTGCGGCATACCTGGCGCCGTCTCAAACGCAAAAGGTGCACCTAGCAAGTAGGCCGTTGCTCCGCCTAAAAAGCAGCTCAGTGGTACCGCTAACCAGCGCTTATTATAATTCTCTAAAATAGCGTATAAAACAATGGTCCCCAAGATCACCACGAAGGCGATGTGCGGCATATTGATGTCTTTTGACCAATTTAATAACTTGGTAACTTGGGAGGTAGTACCAATAAAGCCCAGATAGAGCAGCAAACCACCACAGACCCCCTTACTGGTCAAGTTGGCCAGCAAACTGCCCCCTTTACTAATTGCCAATAACATCCCAAATAAACCAATTAGCAAACCAAAGGCCATAGGGTGACCACCAGCCAAAACCACGATAGGAATCAGCGGAATTAACGGACCATGGGTACCAGCCAAGTTGGCTGTAGGAAGTAGAAAACCGGAGAATAAAATAACGAAGAATGAGACTATCAACAACTCATAACGCACGTTTTCTAAAATAAAGGCATCACCTAAATTTAAGGCACCAGCAAAAGTCGCTGCAATAGCACCCACCATAACCACTTTACCAATGGTTGCGGCTAAAGCAGGGATGGTGTCTTCAAACTCAAAACGATAATCACGGAATGGGAGGTTGGGTTTCCAGCGCTTAGGCTGCATGATTTGCAGCTCATGATTCAGGTAGTCATCACGACTAGCAAAGCTAGAGCTGGGCTTATGCAGCTGTTTATAGCTTCCTGATACAGCAATGTCTTCTTCTTGAGGAGCGCCGCCAGAGTTGGGTAATGAGTCGTTATTCATAGTATCTCCTTATACGATAAATCTTCCTTGATGATAAGATTAATTAATGAAACCACAGGGGTTGCATTAAATATGATTAACTATTGTAGTCTAACTGAACAAAGATTACGAGTAAATTTTCGGCTAACTCTCTGATTTATTTCAAAATAGTTTATTATAGAAATCGAAAAACCCCCAACCTTTTCAGATTGAGGGTTTTTCCTGATAATGGTTAGATTACCAGCTCTTTTTGGTATACAACTAATTTATGCTTTAACCTAGTATTAGGATTGGCTTAGATGCCTGGTGCAGTTTCAACTGCTTCTGGAACGCCCGCGTCAGTTTTGCTCTGAACACCTTCACGGCGTAAAGATAACTTTTCACGAATACGTGCAGATTTACCAGAACGCTCACGTAAGTAGTATAGTTTCGCACGACGTACAGCACCACGACGTTTCACTTCGATGCTATGAATAATTGGTGAATGTAACTGGAAAGCACGCTCAACACCGATACCGCTTGAGATTTTACGAACGGTAAATGCAGAGTTAATACCACGGTTACGCTTAGCGATTACTACGCCTTCAAAAGCCTGTAAACGCTCACGCTCACCTTCACGTACTTTTACTTGAACTACTACAGTATCACCAGCAGAGAAGTTAGGACGCTCAAGTAGTTGTGAATTTTCAACTGCTTGTACTAATGGATGTACATTACTCATGAGATTGCTCCTCACATGGGACGGCATAGGCTATAAGTCGCATACCACCCGTTTATAATAATAACCCCTTGACTCAATAAAGAGCCTACAGGAGAAACAGGAATAAGAAATCGGTTTTGACTGCTATCGATATTGAACCAATAGCACTAATGCTCTTAAGGTGACTAGGGTCACTGCAATAAAGACCATTAGCTTGAATCTGAATATAAATAAAATAATAAAGTTAGCGGCAAATAAAGTGCTGTCAGGTCTATCCCCTGTCTACTTTACTTCCTCTTTAACTTTTTTGAGCAAGCGGGCCTGCTCTGCATTTGGGGTGAATTGCTGCCACAAGTCGGGGCGTCTTTGCTTGGTACGCTTAACTTGTTGTACAAAACGCCACTTTGCGATATTGGCATGGTGACCAGAAAGTAGCACTTCTGGCACAGTCAAACCTTCAAATTCATGAGGCTTGGTGTAGTGTGGACAATCTAGCAATCCTTCAACAAAGGAGTCTTGCTCAGCGGATTTTGCATCTCCCATCACATCGGGTAATCTGCGAATCACACTGTCCATCAATACCATCGCGGGTAGCTCACCGCCGGTTAATACAAAGTCTCCTATTGAGATCTCCATATCAACGTAACGCTGCAATAGTCGCTCATCAATGCCTTCATAACGACCACATAGCAAAATCATTGCGTCATATTGACGTAATGCCATTACCGTTGTTTCATTTAATTGATCACCTTGAGGTGACAGATAAATAACTGGGCAATGCTCTGCATCTGTGGCACAGCCATGTTGGCTGGCTTGCGACTTGGCATAATCAATGGCTTTGGCCAAAGGTTCTGCCATCATCACCATACCGGGACCGCCACCAAAGGGACGTTCGTCTATACGGCGATAATTATCTGTCGTAAAATCTCGAGGATTTATGCACTCGATTGTAACTTGCTTATTTTGAACGGCTCTACCAGTAATGCCAAACTCGCTAATAGCGGTAAACATTTCAGGCAAAATGGTGATGACTGCAAAATACATTAGGTCACCTCCAAATAACGCCAAAATAATGACAGTTGATTAAAAATAAAAAACGCTAATTTCAATCGCAAACCTAAAAGCTTATGTTGTCTCAAGCTTCAAAGTCGGTAATTAAAAATCACGCTCCCAATCTACAATCATCTGCCCAGCAGCCAAATCGACCACATCGACAGTTTGCTTGTGCCAAGGAATCATTCGTGGCTCATCATCAATACTGTCTTTACTAGGCACTACCTTCATGATCGGGTGTGCACCAGTTTCAAACAGCTCTTTGATTATGCCAAGACATTCCTGTTGCTTATTAATAACACTTAAGCCAACCAAATCAGACCAGTAGTACTCGTCTTCTTCGGTCTCAGGTAAGCTGTCTTTATCAATCCAAATGCTAACGCCATTCATGGTTTCAGCAGTATTACGATCAGGTACCTGCTCAAATTGAGCCACAATACCAGACCCTTGCTTACGCCAGTCTGTAACGGTCAGTGGTTTGAACCCTGTCGCCGTCTTCATCCACCAAGGGGAGTAACTAAAGATAGCTTCTCGCTCCTCAGTTTCGCTAAAAACCCATAACCAGCCTTTAATGCCGTATGGTTTTTTTAGCTGTCCTATTTTCATAAGACTGTCAGCGTTTGGTGTTGTCATAAGACTTGCTCAGCCACAATTAATAAAAAAACAATTACTCAAAACTGCAGTGCAATGAGATACTATCCCATTGCAAAACAAATTATGTCTTAAGCAGTTACTTCTTCAGTTGCAGGCTTATAACCTTTAGCTAATGCTTTAACGCGCTCTGAAGGCTGTGCGCCTTTTTCGATCCAAGCATTATAAGCATCCATATCTAGACGAAGCTCAGTTTCTTGACCTTTCGCTAGTGGGTTATAAAAACCTAGATTTTCGATGTAACGGCCATCGCGTGAACGACGCTGATCTGCTACAACAACTTGATAGAATGGGCGTTTTTTGGCACCGCCCCGTGCTAAACGAATAACAACCATTTGAGTTCTCTCTTCCGTAGGTATACCAAAAAGGGCATAATTATATCAGAATACTAATGACTTGGAAACCTTTTACTTAATTAAAACTGTAACTCTCATTATATTATAAGCGATATCCCAATGAACAAAGCCTTTACTCGTCCTATATTCTCTCGGTTCGGTTCAAGACCGTATTCAAACACTTGGCAGACAACTCTTGCCGTGATGCTGATGGTCATAATTAGTGTCGTGGTATCGATATGGTTTTTTTGGCGAAGTTTGTATTTGCCAGAATTAAAAAACCATGCCCGTTACCTAACCACAGAGCTTAAGCTAGTCACTGCAACTCGAGAGCACTGGGGAGAAAATGAAGAGGTTAGACAGTGGATTCTTGCTAATAATCATATTGAGGTTGTAGAAGATCCCAATCGTTTTCCTGATGTTTCCGATAAAGCTGTGGTCGGTTTCTTCACCGATGTTATTCAGCAAGAAATTAGCCAACAGCTCGGCCGTGAAAGTGTGGTTTACTTTAAGTTTAAACCGACACCACAGCTCTGGGTTCAGGATACAGCATCGCCAGAGTTTTGGATACGTGAACCTGTTATATTTTATGCACAATATAGCCCAAGCACGCTTGTCTTCTTCATACTGGGTATCCCACTGTTTACCTTACTAACCATTTTACTCTTGGTACGTCAGTTGAACCGTCCTTTACGTAAGCTGCAACAAGCGGCCACCAATTATATTCGTTTGGGCACAGCCACTACCCTACCCACCAACTCAGGCACCACTGAGATACGCCGCTTTAACATGGCTTTTAATCGATTATTTAGTACCTTAAGCCAGGCCCAAAAAGAGCGGACCATTATGCTGGCCGGTATCTCCCATGATCTACGTACTCCCCTAACTCGGATGCGCTTAACTGCAGAAATGCTACCTGATGAGTTCTTTCGCGAAGGCCTTATCTATGACATCGAGGATATGGATGCCATCTTAGAGCAGTTTATCTCCTTCATGAAAGATGGCTCCGATGAGCCGGTTAGTCTTACTGACCTAGACAATATTTTTCGTGAAGTGATGGTGCAATTTGCCCCATTAGAATTTATTTATCAAACCGATGGGCTACGAGAGGTGGCGGTGCGTCCTTTGTCTATTAAACGCCTCATTGTTAATCTAATCGTTAACGCCCAGCGTTACGGCAAACCACCTATTTATTTAACCGCAACCATCACCCCGACTTTTAACTCACAAGAAGTCGATCCTGATGATGAAACGTCAGTCTCTACACCCGGCATGGTACGCAAGGCCAAAGAGCAGCTCATCATCTGTGTCCGCGACTGTGGGTCTGGGGTAGCTAATGACCATTTAGAACGCATTATGCAGCCTTTTGAGCGCGGAGAATCAGCTCGCACCACCCAAGGTAGTGGACTAGGCTTAGCCATCGTACAGCGCATCACAGCGCTACATCATGGCACAGTTGAAGCCATTAACCACCCTGAGGGTGGCCTGCAAGTCTGTGTACGAATCCCCTTAGTGTCACAGTCTCACTCCGACTTAGAAAACAAAAATACAGAGACTACAGACAAGAATTAGCTTGAAGCGTTGAATGAGGCTTTTAGTACGTAGTACGCCTCTGTCACTGCCACAAAAAAGCCCAAGGCAATCTACCTTGGGCTGTTGCTACTGTATCCGCTAAGCTTTTATGGTAAGGAACACAGATTAGTGTCGGCTCAACTCTCTAACTATTGATGCTCTGAGTAGCTGTTGATGTTCTAGTAACTATTACCGCTCTAAGTAATTAAGGCTCTAAGTAATGAAGGCTCTAAATAGCTGTTGCTACTCTGAGCCTGATTTAGTCCTCACTTTCAATGATTTTGCGAGCGCCTTTTTCTTGAGTCAACTGATCTGCCGAAATGGTTTGAGCCAAAGGTTTGATTGGCCAACGCATGGTAAATCTGGCCCCACCCAGTTTAGGACTTTCATCAACCGACATACTTCCATTAAACCAGAAGGCAATTCTTGACACAATCGATAGCCCTAACCCATAACCACCTGAGGCGCGGGTACGGCTATCATCCAAGCGAGCAAAAGGTACAAAAACCTTATCTCTATCCTCTTCAGGAATACCTTGACCATCGTCTTCTACGCTAACGTAAGCTTCACCTTTGCGCACTCCAGCACTGATGATAATTTTTGACTCTGCGTAGCGTAGCGCGTTACCGGCTAAGTTCTGTACTACTCGATGTAGATAACGCCTATCCGCCACAGCCGTTACCTTGGCTGAAGGTGAAATACCGACCACCTCAATAGGCTTACCTAACGCATTGGTTTCACGCACAATTTGATCTACCAATTCTTTTAAACTGACCGGCTCAAGAGTCAGTTTAGGCGAGCCCTCTTCCAGCTTAGCGTAGGTCAGAATCTCATCAATTAAACCATTCAATGCTTCAATATCTTGGTCAATATAATCACGCTGCATCTCGCGCGACTCTTGATCGTCAGTATCCGCCAACATATCTACTGCAAATCTAATACGAGCCACAGGCGTTCTTAGCTCATGTGATACCGCACGGGTCAGCTCACGCTGAGATTCAATAAGGCGTTTGATGTGCTCAGTCATGGCATTGAATGTGGCCGCCAAGCGGGCAATTTCATCTTGACCGACTACCTGCACTCGAGTGTCTAGATTACCATCACCTACCTCATTTACCCCAGATTGAATTAATTGTAGCTTACGCTCTAGTGGGAAAATTAACGCATAGACCCCCAAACTAATGAGGAACATACTAATTAACACCACACTAATAATTAGATTAAACGGAAACCATTTAAACAAACTAACCGGACCAATAACCACCGCCATATTTTCTAGTTCAGATGGCGCAATGATCTTAATGGAAGAGTCATCGGATCGGGTACTGTCTCGAAATAGCATCACCACTTCATCTCTATCTAGACGGCGCAGCTGATCATCATCCAAATCCAAATCAACAATGTTTTCAATGCTTAAGGGGAAAGCAAACTGCTTAGAGATCTCCTCTAAACGCTGCCTTTTTCCTGATAAATCCTTATAGTAGGACAAATCATTAAGCAGTAGCACTGCCATCGCTCGAACCTGCTGCTCCGTAACTTTACTGATGCGTACGGTTATGACGTTATCTTCCCCTTCAATAGGATGAAAAATATCAGCATAGGTAGGCTGTGCCACATAACGAACTACGGTCTTATTCTCTTCTAAACGCTTAAGCTCACTGGCTTTAAAATCAATTTGGGACTCAGGTTGAATGCTAAAATTATTGCCAAATAATTGACTAATGTCATTAAGCCAATATTCACGCTGGGTCTGTGAAGACTGTTGTTGCAAACCTGAACTGACCAGATACAAGGCACCGGTAGCCACATTTTCCCGATAAGCTTGAACCCGTTCTTTATTAATGGTGTCTACCAATAGTTGAGCAAAAAGTGCCACAAACAGACAGACCAATAATAGCCCTGCATAGATACGTAGAAAGATACTGTGTTTTAAAGATGAGAATATTGGCATACAAAATCTAATAAGTTTAATTTTTGTTCTAGTTTACCCTAAATTGAGCAGTTAACCCACACAGGTAACTGTCTAGAGCCCTGTCTAAATTATATAGCGTTAACAACATTCTATATTTTTATATTTTGTTGTTGAAAAAAAAGATTTGTAAAAATAGTCGTCACTACTGTACTTCTAGCATCAAAATTTGAATAATAAAAAAGCCAGCCTGAAGCTGACCTTTTACAGGCAATGAGCAATTAGTAACCGCTCATTGCACAACTGACATATAAATAAAATGGCTTAGTTGCCTTCTTTGACAAACAAATAACCTTTACTACGAACAGTCTTAATACGTTTTGGATTTTCTGGATCATCGCCAATCTTCGGACGAATGCGTGAAATACGCACGTCAATTGAACGGTCCTGACCATCATATTCAATACCACGTAGACGCTCAAAGATGTCTTCACGAGATAGGATACGACCTGCGTTAGAAGCCAATAGCCATAAAAGATCATACTCAGCACTGGTAAAGTCAACCAACTCACCATTTAGAGTTACTGAACGGCCACCATTATCGATAACCAATTCGCCAAATTCTAAGCGCTGTGGTATTTCTTCAGAAGGAGAATTCTCAGAGCGACGTAATAAAGCACGGATACGAGCCAATAGTACGCGAGGCTGTGCAGGCTTAGCTACGTAGTCGTCAGCACCCATTTCTAGACCCAACACTTGATCCATATCTTCTGTACGAGCGGTCAACATCAAGATTGGGCTATGATAATGAGGACGTACTTCACGACAAACCGTTAGACCATCACTACCGGGTAACATCACATCAAGTACAACCAAGTCAGGTTGTTCATTAATGATACGGCGAATAGCACGGTTACCATCAGTCTCAATAGCGACATCCATACCATTCTTAACCAAGTAATCTTGGGTTAGCATGGCCAGACGCTCATCATCTTCAACGATCAAAATTCGTGGGGTTTGTTCTTCTTCACCTATAGACATTATTATTTCCTTAAAAAAATGAAACCTTAATCAGGATCTTTTTTAACGTGTTCAAGTTAATATATTAATAAACTATGACAAGCTTTAGTATATATACATTGATCCATAATGTAATTAGTAATATACGTAATATTAGCACATAAAAAAACAGCCTAGTATAGGCTGTTTGATTATTTTGATAAGCAGTTAACACTTACTCAACAGTTGACGCTAGTTAGCGTAGATTACCTTACGCACGGTTACGATATTTTCGAATCGTTTGTAGCTGTGCCACAGACTCTGCAAGTGAAGCCAATGCAGCGTTTGTCTGTAAAGTTTCAGACTGGTTGACAAGCATTTGTTCTGCTTGTTTACGAGCTTCAATAATCTTCGCTTCATCTAAGTCATGTGCACGTACTGCAGTGTCTGCAAGTACGGTAACAAGCTTAGGCTGAACTTCTAGAACCCCACCAGAAACATAGATAACTTCTTCGCTACCATCTGGTAATTGGATTCTCATTGAGCCCGGCTTCAATAGTGTGATAAGTGGGGTGTGACCCGCTAGAATACCCACTTCACCTTCAATACCCGTCGCAATTAACATACTGATCTCACCAGTATAAATCTCTTCACGAGCACTAACTACTCGGCACTGTAAGGTTGCCATGCGACTCTCCGTTATAAACTCATTAACTTGCTAATTAATATTAACATCAAACTTAGATAGGTGATAATTTAATATCTTGATGAGCATGACAAAGTTGTCATCAACTCTGCCATGCTATTTTAACGACTATCTACTTAAGCTTTAGCGATTAAATTACGCTGCAGACTTCATTTTTTCAGCTTTCGCTACCACTTCGTCGATGCTACCAGCCATGTAGAAAGCTTGTTCTGGTAGGTCGTCATATTTACCATCTAAGATATCACGGAAGCTTGCGATGGTGTCACGTAGTGATACGTATTTACCAGGAGCACCAGTGAATACTTCTGCTACGTGGAATGGCTGCGATAAGAAACGCTGGATTTTACGAGCGCGGTATACCACCATCTTATCTTCTTCTGAAAGCTCATCCATACCCAAGATAGCGATGATGTCTTTAAGCTCTTTATAGCGCTGTAGAACTTCCTGAACACCACGAGCCACGTTATAGTGCTCTTCACCGATAACTAGAGGATCTAGCTGACGTGAAGTTGAATCTAGTGGGTCAATCGCAGGATAAATACCTTGTGAAGCAATATCACGGCTCAGTACCACTGTCGCGTCTAAGTGAGCGAAGGTAGTAGCTGGTGATGGGTCAGTTAAGTCATCCGCAGGTACGTATACCGCTTGGATAGAAGTAATAGAACCCGTCTGAGTTGAAGTAATACGCTCTTGTAGTACCCCCATCTCTTCAGCTAGTGTTGGCTGATAACCTACTGCTGATGGCATACGACCTAGAAGTGCTGATACTTCAGTACCAGCTAGAGTATAACGGTAGATGTTATCTACGAATAGTAGAACGTCTTTACCTTTACCGTTTTCATCTTTTTGATCACGGAAGTACTCAGCCATAGTTAGACCAGTTAACGCAACACGTAAACGGTTACCTGGTGGCTCATTCATCTGACCGTAAACCATCGCAACTTTAGAGTTGGTGAAGTTTTCAACGTCAACAACACCCGCTTCTTGCATCTCGTGGTAGAAGTCGTTACCTTCACGAGTACGCTCACCCACACCAGCGAATACTGATAAACCTGAGTGTTTAAGAGCGATATTGTTAATTAATTCCATCATGTTTACGGTTTTACCAACACCGGCACCACCGAACAGACCAACTTTACCACCTTTAGCGAACGGACAAAGTAAGTCAATTACTTTAATACCTGTTTCTAATAGGTCAGTGCTGTTAGCTTGCTCATCATAAGAAGGTGCTTGACGGTGGATTGACCAATGGTCTTCAGAATTAACTGGACCTTGTTCGTCAATTGGACGACCTAAAACGTCCATAATACGACCTAGAGTCGCATCACCTACTGGAACTGTAATTGAGGCACCAGTATTAGTTACTGGTAAGCCACGCTTAAGACCTTCAGTAGATCCCATTGCAATAGTACGTACAACACCATCACCCAGCTGCTGCTGAACTTCTAGTGTAGTTTCTGTACCATCAACAACTAACGCGTCATAAATTTGTGGCACGTCAGTGCGGTTAAACTCGACGTCAATAACTGCGCCAATAATCTGTACTATATGACCGCTACTCATGGCGTTCTCCTTGAACTTCTAAAAATATAGGTATGTCAATTAGGAAACAGCAGCAGCACCGCCGACAATTTCCGAAATTTCTCGGGTAATTGCCGCTTGACGCAGCTTGTTATAAACTAACTGTAAATCATTAATTAGGTCACCAGCATTATCAGTAGCGGCTTTCATCGCTACCATACGTGCTGACTGTTCTGAAGCAATGTTTTCCATGACCGCTTGATATACGATAGACTCGATATAACGGCCAAGCAAACCATCGACAAGTGTCTTGGCATCAGGCTCGTAGATATAGTCCCAGTTGATTTCGGTACGCATACCTGAGTCTGAATCAATGGCATCTTGCGGTAATGGAACCAGCTGGCTAATCATTGGCTTTTGTGTCATTGCGTTTACAAACTTATTGTAAACCACATAAATGCGATCTAAATGACCCTTGGCATAATCATCAAGCATGGCTTGAACTGGAGCATTTAATTGCTCAAAGCTAGGATTATCACCATAATCAGTGACTGCTGAAGTTACTTTGCCGCCAAAACTCTTGAAAAAGCTAACGCCTTTAGAGCCGATTACAGCAAACTCAGCTTGCACAGACTGGTCTTGAAATTCTTCAACATGATGCATCAACTGCTTAAATAAATTGATGTTCAATCCACCAGCCAAACCACGGTCAGAAGTCACTAAGATATAGCCTACACGATTTACCTGACGGCTAGTCATATAAGGGTGCTTATAGTCTGAAGAGGCGTTTACTAAGTGTGATACCACACGACGCATATTATCAGAATAAGGACGACCCACTTCCATACGCTCTTGAGCACGGCGCATTTTACTGGCGGCTACCATCTGCATCGCACGCGTAATTTTCTGCGTACTTTTAATGCTAGTAACCTTAGCACGAATTTCTTTTAAACTTGCCATAACATTTCCAATTCGGCGGGGTTTAAATGAGGATTAATCTATCACACACATTTCAAATAGTGCGATTAGCTTCACTAATCGCACCGTTTGTTATTTAGAACGTGTGGTTTTGTAGGAACGTTTCAACTGAAGCTTTTAAACGGCCTGCAATATCATCATTGTAGTTTGCAGTATCGTTAATCTCTTTCATAAGATCAGCTTGTTCGTCATACATGTAACGTAGGTAAGCTTCTTCCCAGGCGCCGATTTTTTCAACTGGGATATCAGCTAAGTAACCTTCGTTTGAAGCATAGATAACCGCGGCTTGTTCAGCAACTGACATTGGAGCATACTGCTTCTGTTTCATCAGTTCAGTTACACGCTCACCATGGTCTAACTGTTGCTTAGTAGCATCGTCTAGGTCAGAGGCGAACTGAGCAAACGCTGCCAATTCACGGTACTGAGCCAATGCAGTACGGATACCACCTGATAGCTTTTTGATAATCTTAGTCTGAGCAGAGCCACCAACACGTGATACTGAGATACCAGCGTTAACCGCAGGACGGATACCTGAGTTAAATAAGCTTGATTCTAAGAAGATCTGACCATCAGTAATAGAAATTACGTTCGTTGGTACGAATGCAGATACGTCCCCTGCTTGAGTTTCAATAATTGGTAGTGCGGTTAAAGAACCAGTTTTACCTTTTACTTCACCTTTAGTGAACTCTTCAACATAATCCGCGTTTACACGTGATGCACGCTCTAGTAGGCGTGAGTGAAGATAGAAAACGTCACCTGGGTAAGCTTCACGACCTGGTGGACGACGTAATAGTAGTGAAATCTGACGATACGCTACCGCTTGTTTTGATAAGTCATCATAAACGATTAATGCGTCTTCACCGCGGTCACGGAAGTATTCACCCATAGTACAACCAGAGTACGGAGCGATATATTGAAGCGCTGCTGGCTCAGAAGCTGAAGCTACAACTACTGTGGTGTATGCTAAAGCGCCTGTTTCTTCAAGCTTACGTACGACGTTAGCAATAGTAGAACGCTTCTGACCAATGGCTACGTAGACACACTTAATACCAGAATCTTTCTGAGCAATAATAGAGTCAATAGCTAAAGCTGTTTTACCAGTCTGACGGTCACCAATGATAAGCTCACGCTGACCACGACCGATTGGAATCATGGTATCAACTGCTTTATAACCAGTCATTACTGGCTCATCAACTGATTGACGGGCAATAACACCTGGAGCAATTTTTTCGACTTTGTCAGTAAGCTTAGCGTTGATAGGACCTTTACCATCGATAGGATTACCTAAAGCGTCAACCACGCGACCTAATAATTCAGGACCTACTGGTACTTCTAAAATACGGCCTGTGCAGTAAGCTTTTTGACCTTCTTGAAGACCTAGGTAATCACCCAAAACAACCGCGCCTACGGAGTCTTGTTCAAGGTTCAATGCCATACCATAGACATCGCCTTCAAACTCAATCATCTCACCGTACATTGCATCTTCAAGACCATGAATCTGTACAATACCATCAGATACTTTGACAATAGTGCCTTCATTCTTAGCGGTTGCACCTGTATCAAGGTCTTGAATTCGCTGCTTAATCAGTTGACTGATCTCTGCTGGATTCAATTGTTGCATTGCCTTGTTTCCTTTAATTTGTGATTGCCTGCTTACTCGCCGGATATAAAGCTTAAAATCTTCTAAAAATGTGTTAAAGATAAAATGTAAATTAAGCTTTTAATGATAATTTATTTTGATTACAGGTTAACTAATAAGCAACATCAACTATCATTATTATTAATAATGCGTTAAGCAGTTAGCTGTGTTTTTAACTGTTTTAATTTTCCACGCACCGAGTCATCAACAAGCTTGTCGCCAATTTTAATGGTGGCACCCGCTAATAAACTAGGATCTACATCTTCATGAAGAATCACAGATGCATTTAGTGATTGTTCTAATCGACTTTGAATCATAGTACGTTGTGCGTCGTCTAACGGATAGGCAGACGTTACGTATACGTTTACTTGCTTAAGTGCTTTAGCGCGATGTAAACGGTATTGCTCTAATACCTGTGGTAATAGGCTCAAACGCTCTTGTTCGGCAAGTTGATGCACAAAGTTTTTGATGGGTGTTGTTGCTACTGATAATTGATTAGACGACTGCCCCTGAGTAGAGGTTGCGTGTTCATCATAGATGCTGATTAGTGCTTCAGCTTTTTGGTCAGCAGTAACAGCGGGGTTATCTAGCATATGCACAAAGGCAGAATCACCGACCACGCTACTTGCGATCAGCAAGAAATCTTCCCACTCACCAATGACTGAGTTTTCATGCGCATAATCAAATGCTGCCTTGGCATAGGGTCTCGCTAGTGTAGATAATTCAGCCATTATGTCCTCTTAGCCACATATTTGATGAAAAACTTTATATAAAACAAACCAGGTATAAGAAGTTGATTAGGGATAAAGAGCCCTACTATCGTTAGGTTATAAAACCATAACTACTGCCAAAGCAGTTTATTATGAGATTCTATAAAGCTGAAGCTGAGTCACTTCAGCTCATCAACAATAGATATTAAGACTTAAATTTACCACTTAAAGCTTAGCTGCCAACTCTTCTAGCATTTTGGCATGTTGCTGCGCATCAACTTTGTCTTTTAGAATTTGTTCAGCACCTAGTACTGCAAGCTCAGACACTTGGCTGCGTAAACCTTCGCGTGCTTGATTAATTTCAAGATCGATTGACTCACGGGCTTGCTGACGAATACGTTCGCCTTCAATTTCTGCCTGTGCTTTTGCTTCTTCGATAAGCTGGTTAGCGCTTTTATTTGCTTGTTCAATCAGTGCAGCAGCTTTAACTTTTGCTGTTGCAAGCTCTTGCTCAACTGATTGTTCAGCATTTGCTAAGTCTGACTTTGCTTTTTCGGCGGCATTAAGGCCTTCAGCTATTTTTTGCTGACGCTCTTCAATGGCACCCATTAAAGCAGGCCAAATAAACTTCATGCAAAATAAAACAAATATTGCAAACGCTATGGACTGACCGATTAGGGTTAGATTAATATTCACACGATCACCTCTTTATTAATAAAAATCAGTATCATTGACCATTCGATATCTGACATATCATTCCAAATAATTGCGAATGGTCAACAGGGGTCACTGATGTTTAAATTAAGCTAGAGGGTTAGCGAATAATAATAACATCGCAATACCAACACCAATCATTGGCACCGCATCAAGAAGACCGGCTACAATGAACATGCGAGTTTGCAATTGTGAGCCTAATTCTGGCTGACGTGCAACACTTTCTAGGAATTTACCACCTAGTAATGCGAAGCCGATACCTGTAGCTAGCGCGCCTGCGCCGATTAACAATGCTACTGCGATAACTGTGTAACCACCTAATACTGGATCCATTGATGTATCCTCATTTACCTATTGATTGATGAAAAATCTAACTAATTAATGTTCAGTTTGTGATGCTAGTGATAAGTAGATTATCGTCAACATCATAAATATGAACGCCTGAAGGGTAATAATTAAAATATGGAAAATTGCCCAAGGTACTGATAATGCCCACTGAATCCAGAAAGGTAATAAGGCAATCAATACGAACACCAACTCCCCTGCGTACATGTTACCAAATAAACGCAAACCAAGTGAAACAGGTTTTGCAATTAAAGTAACCAACTCTAGGATTAAGTTGACTGGGAATAATAAAATCTTAGCAATTGGGTTTGAAGCACTAAATGGGTGCATGGTTAGTTCACTAATGAAGCCACCAACCCCCTTCTCTTTAATGCTATAACCAATGATTAAGAAGAATACCGAGAACGCCATACCTAACGTAGCGTTGGGATCTGTTGTCGATACAATCTTAAAGTACACATGGTGTGGATCATGACCCATAGCAGCACCAACTTTTTGTGCTAATACTGGGATATAGTCGATGGGTATTAAGTCCATCAAGTTCATTAAGAAGATCCACACAAAAATTGTTAACGCTAAAGGTGCGATAAGTTTTGATGTACCATTGTAGGAATCACGTACGTTTGTGTCCACAAACTCTACAATCATTTCAACTGCAGATTGTAGCTTGCCTGGTACCCCAGCAGTCACACGCTTTGCTACGAACCAAAATAAGGCACAAAATATAATACCAAGTCCAAATGACCAAAGCATAGTATCCAAGTGAATGGCATTAAAACCCATTCGACCTGCTTCTTCAGCAGTATGGGCAACTTTCCAGCCTTCACCTGGCAAATAGCCAAAGGTCCAGTTGGTTAAATGGTGTGCAATATAATCAGACGAGGATATTTCAGCTGCCATAATCTAAGCTTCTTATAAGTTTGTGTTAACCATTAATTTATTTAGCAAAAAATACTTTGTTACTGAAGATTTAACTACTTTACTTACTTATACTTTGCTAAATAAATTTGGTGCTCAATTATTTCTGCCCTTATATTAATGCAGCAAGGTATAAGTGTAAAGAAAACGTTTATTTTTTTAACACAACCTTTCTGTATTTTTTATAAAATTAGAAATCTACTAAATTTTTTGATAGAACTTGCCGCGTATCATACACTGATTTGCTGGTTTTGTAACAATTCTGGTTACAATGACTGAATTGATTACAATGACGGATAACAATTATGTTTTTTTGATACTGCTGCAATTTTTTAATATCTTACTATTGCACTGATATGAACCCTAAAATACCACGTGTGGGCTTCATAATAAATAGTATTAATCTGCTGTGGTGATTTTGTAAGCTATTTTAACTATTTCTGCGTATCTGCCAGAGGCTTATAAAGTGTCCTATTTGCATTGCAATAAATCCAAATATGACAGCACCAGCAGAAATGGGTTGTATAGTGATAAACACTAAGGCAAAACCCAGCATAACCACAAACCACTTAATAATCTGACCCAGATAGAGTTGACCAACGATGGCCTGTCTGGCTTGTGCTCCGCTATATCGAAAAGCAAACCAAGCAAAGACACTCTGAGCAAACCAGTTAATAAAAGCCCCTAACGCCACCCCTTTAGGGATAAGCAAGCTGCTTTTAAACAAAGTCATGTCTAATAGCCAAGCCATAACGATAATGATTAATAGACTGCTCGACCTAAGCCGGGCTTGTCGTCTTAACTGAACTCGTTGTAGCTGTTTACGTTCTGACGCTCGTAGTGGCGTATTGGAATGAGTAGTCATGACTTTTCTATAACACAAAACGCCGACTATTATAATGAGGCCTTAGGGGTAAAGCAAGAAAAAAAAGATTCTTTTGTCAAATACTTTTTTTATGCATATCTGTAAGTAATAGTTATTAACTGTTTGAGATATAGTTAACTTGTTCGAGATATAGTTAACCTGTTTGAGATATAGTTAATAAATTACCAAGCACTAACAACGTACCCCTGAACTAGCCACCTAATGATAACAGCTAATGACTAAAAGCTTAAGATAACAAGATAGAAGCTTAATAAAATAACAAGAGCTTAACTTGCTGTCTAGCTAACTTGCTATCATTACCTAAGTAGTAGGAATATTGTAGCTAAATTTTTGAGGGTACGTTAGTTTAATTAACACTGCTTAGTCAGATTTATTTAACACAGTTATTGATATCATTCGCCACAGCCATCCAGCCTGAGATAAAGTCTTTTGCATTACTCATATCTTCTTGCTGTACTGTGCTGTTGGCTGGTTTTAATTTAGCGATGGCGCCTTTATTGCTATCAGACTGAAGTACAATACACATGGTAGGTTGTGGACGGTTTTTATTTAACCAATGAAACTGACTTGCTTTTGGTGGCAGATGATGATCATGCGTCAATGCTCCTGCTAGTTGCAGATTCAAAGCGGACTCGATATAACCAAAAGCGTCATGATATGCCCAGTAAGGTCGAGTTTTTTGGCTATTTTTCTGTACTTGTGCCACTGCATTGTCCATCTGTTTTGCAAATTGTTTTACATTAGCAGCATAAACTGCTTTATATTGAGGGTTAGCTCGGCTATAAAGAGAGCCCAAAGCGCGGGTAATGGCTTTTGCGTTATCTGGGTCTAGCCAGATATGCGGGTCTAAGCTCCCTTTAATTGGTTGCCCTTTTACATCACGCAAGGGCAGATGATTGAAGGCTTTAAATCGGAACAAACTAATATTGTTGGGGCTTTCACCCACAGAGTTGACTAAATTTGATTCTAACTGACTGCCAAACCAAACCACATAGCGACTGTCTTTAACGGTTTTCATGTCGCTTGGACTTAGGCTACCATGATGACCAACATCCCCTGGCTGTAATAATAGCTTGCCAGAGGGTGCGCCTTTAGTCACAGCCTCACTTAACAAAAACAGAGGATAGTTACTAACCGCAATGTCAGTCTTGTTACGGATATGCTCTGGAATGACTGTCATTCTGGGTCGTGACTTGTCCGCATAGCCTTGAGCGACTACTGTCTGATTCGGATTATGGTTATGATCGTGATGGTCATCATGGTCATGATGCTCAAGGTCGCTGTGTTCATGATGATCGTGATGATCTTCAGCACTGGCTAAAGGAGCTGCTGTCACTATTAAAGAGGCGGCTAAACTGCCTACAAATAGACGTTTGAAAGACAAAAAACTAGAGGAGATGTGCTTAACTGTGGACATAATATTCTCAGCTGATGAAATTAGACAAAAACTTTCTTAAATGAAAGGGACAAAAGATTTATAGTAGATATGTTATACTATAACAATTTAAATATTAAGACTTTTTTAAAAAAAATAACACCTTAGTTTGAGGTTATCTATGATTGATGCTGCTGCAACCCCCTCTACTGCTTCCCATGTTCAGCCGTGCGAACACCAGGGCGCACACTCACATGACGTTCATGATTTGACTCCTGAAGAGATTAATCAGCGCCTACAAACGGCGAAGCAAATCTGTACTGACAAGCAGGCTAGATTTACCCCTTTACGACGTACTGTGTATCAGCTAATTTTGGAATCAGATAAACCTCTCGGCGCTTATGACTTAATTCAAAGCCTGCAACAAGACCGTGAAAAGCAAGCAGGAGATAAGGCGAAAATGGTGGCTCCCCCAACCATCTATCGCACTCTAGAGTTTTTATTGGAGCTAGGCTTTATTCATCAGTTGACATCGATTAATGCGTTTGTGCCTTGTTGTCACCCTCGCGATGAGCACAATGCTGTTTTTTTATTATGTAATGACTGTCAGCGTGTTCAGGAATTTAGTGGCTTACCGGTTCAAGAGATTGTCGGCTATGTCAAAAACGAGGTGGGATTTAAAGTTGAGCAAAGTGTGATGGAACTAAAAGGCCTGTGTCAAACCTGCTCACCGGTATCTTCTCATATCTCAGAGGACGCTTAACTCATGTCTGTAACCCGCGAAACTTCCTCAGAGCCAGCCCATCAAGTTGACACTAAGTCAATACCGCTAATGACACTTAGTCATGTTGGGTTTGAAGTGAGTACCCGTGGTCTAAGCAAGTCTAACCTGTCCAGCTTAACTACTACGAACTCTCACACTAATAGGGAGCTATCAGGTTCTAAATTAAGCGGTTGGCTTAGCGGAGCACGTTCGGCAAAAACAGCTGAAAAAAGCTCAGCAGACTCTCAGTCCAGAGTGCTATTAAGCGACATTAGCTTGCAGATCTTGCCAAACGAAAAAATCAGCGTTATCGGTCCCAATGGTGCTGGGAAATCTACTTTGATGAAGCTGATTTTAGGATTAATTCAGCCCACCTCAGGACAGATTCACCGTCATAGCAATCTGCAACTAGGCTATGTCCCCCAAAAGTTCACTGTGCCGGCTATTTTGCCCCTACGGGTTCAAGATTTATTAGCACAAACACAAAAAAGACTCTGTGCAAGTGAACAAGATTTTTTATATCAGCGCCTATCAATAGTCCCATTGTTAAAAAAACAAGTAATTCATCTTTCAGGTGGTGAAACCCAGCGTATCTTATTGGCTCGTTCTTTATTGTCGAAGCCTAACTTGCTTATCTTGGATGAGCCTATGCAAGGCTTAGACCCTGAAAGTGAGCGCTGGCTGTATGAGTTTATTGACGATTTACCTGAGTTTTTACAATGTGCAATGGTTGTGGTGTCACACGACTTACATTGGGTGATGCGTGGCAGTCGCCGAGTAATTTGCTTAAATAAGCATATCTGCTGTGAAGGCCAGCCAAGCGATCTTGAGGTATCCCAAGAATTCAAAAAGCTTTTTGGTCATCAGTACGAGCAGCCTTATATTCATAAGCCACATGACTGCCAGCATCATGGCCCACACGCCCATTAATGCATAGCCTGCTACCAGAAGTGATAACTGCCTGTACTTTAAAAATTAAAAACAGTTACCATAAAAAACGGCTACCTTAAAAACAGTTACCTCAAAGAACACTCACACTCTTAACATAACAAACTTTTGTGGAATACCGCTCGTATGCTAGTTGAATGGCTCGATATTATAGCCCCCGCTTGGATTGCCGGCAGCTTGTTGGCCTTATTATCCGCCCCTTTAGGCTGTCTTGTCCTGTGGCGACGAATGTCCTTTTTTGCTGATGCCTTAGCACACGGCACTCTATTTGGGGTGGCGTTAGCGGCTCTATGGCAACTGCCCTTCGGCATAGGTATCGCTTTGGTGAGTGTCATGGTGGTCATCGCTTTAATGTTTCTAGAAGATGAGCGCTTGCCCAGTGATGCCATATTGGCTGTCGTTTCGGTATCTATGCTGTGTTTGGGCTTATTAACTTTAACCCATTTAACCCAAATGCAGGCCAATGTCTTAGGTTATCTATTTGGTAATCTATTGGAGGTGGGCTGGAGCGACTTACCTCTTTTGTCTGTCTGTGTCGCGCTAGGCATTGCTTTTTTAGTTTATATTTGGCGCCAACAAGTTATTCTAGCAACACACAGTGATTTGGCTCAGGTCTCTGGAATAAATGCCACTCGGCAACGGCTATTTTTTATGGGAATCTTAGCAGGATTTTGTGCTTTAGCCCTTCAAGCAGTCGGAAGCCTATTAATTAGTGGCTTATTGATTTTGCCAGCACTCACCGCCAGACTTTGGGCTCACTCCCCCAAGCAGATGGTTGTTTTTTCGATTATTTTGGCACAGTTTGCAGTAACCGGTGGGGTTTGGGGCAGTGTCTTATTTGATATCCAAACCGGATTGGCAATCGTACTGGGCTTAGCCATGGTGTTTTTTATGGCGTTTATTGTGTCACGAGCCACTTAATTGTGCTCCAACACCCCAAACCAAAGCCCCTATACTAACAGTGAATAAAAGGTCTGTTATGTCTATTCCTCAAGACCCTATCGACCCCGTCAACTACCCTCCAACCCAGATAACCACTGAGGATGGTGTGGTTAATATTCTACAGCTAACCGATCCGCACTTATATCTAAATCCTGATACCAAAACAGCTGGTATCAATAACTATCAGAGTTTTACTGCTTGTCTGCATCAGGCGTTAAATGAAGATATTCGCTGTGACTTGATTTTGTTAAGCGGAGATTTGGTAAATGAGGTTAAGCCTGAGATTTATCAAAAGATTTTTCAATTGCTGGCACAGACTGGCATTGCCTTTGTTTGCATAGCAGGTAATCATGATGTCACCGACGAGTTAAATACCCACCTGCCCTTCTCTCATCGCCAATTTGTAACCCATGAACCAAATCCTATGCTACTATCGAATTACTGCCTTGCTTTAAATGAGTGGCACTTACTGTTAATAGACAGTAGTGTTCCTGGCAAAATTTACGGAGCTGTGGGTAACAAAAATCTAAACTGGCTATCGCAAAACTTAGCAAATAGTCATCATCCTGTCATAATTGCCATGCATCATCACGTGCTGCCAATGGACTCTACTTGGATTGATCAGCACATCACTCAAGATGCTGAAGCCTTTTGGCAACTGGTTGAGACTCACCCCACAGTGAAAGCAGTAGTGAGTGGCCATGTACATCAAAATTTTGAATCTCAAAGAGCCGGAGTCAAAGTGTATGCTACTCCGTCTACCTGTTATCAATTTAAGCCAAAGTCTGATGACTTTGCTCTTGATGACCAAGCAGTGCCCGGCTACCGCTGGTTAAGCTTACAAAAACAAGGCACTATAAAAAGCTGGATAACTAGGCTGATAACTAGGCTAGAGAATAAAAAGGCTTGAGGTGGATCTAATTGTCTGCAGACTATTGATAAAGCTGTCAGAAGGCTTTATATAATACTTCTCGCAATAACAAAAAAAATGTGATATAAGAGTCAATTATTAAATTTGGCACCCCCTACTACATGGATATAGGAAACTGTCATGAGTCAAAATGCTATTGACGACCTAACAAACTTTAAGCCGTACGAAGTTGGCACAGATGAAGAGTATATGTCTGAGGCTCAACTTACCCATTTTGAGAACATTCTTAAAGCATGGAAGCTACAGTTGGCAGGTGATGCTGAAAGCACTAAGACCTACATTCAAGATGAGTCTGCTGCTCTATCAGACACCAACGATAGAGCCACTCAAGAAGAAGAGTTTGCTCTAGCGCTGCGTACTCGTGATCGCGAACGTAAGTTAATTCGCAAAATCGATAAATCATTGTCAGAGATCAGAAATGGCGATTATGGTTTTTGTGAAACTTGTGGTGTTGAGATTGGCTTGCGCCGTTTGGAAGCCCGTCCTACCGCAACTCAGTGTATCGACTGCAAAACGCTAGCAGAAATCAAAGAACGTCAAAACTGGGGTCACTCTTAAGTCACTATCAGTTATTAGTAACTGTTAACGACTGCCTTCTGTCTATGACGATATCTAACGATGAACGGCCCATTGCCTGTCCTATTTATAGGCCAGTTATGGGCCGTTTTGCTCCCTCACCCACTGGTGCCTTGCATCTTGGCTCACTGACCACAGCCATTGCCAGTTATTGCCACATCAAATCCCTCAATGGAGCTTGGCTACTGCGTATTGAAGATACTGACTCTCAGCGCTGCAATGCCAAATTTAGCGAACAAATTCTAATAGATTTAGAAAATTTAGGCCTACATTGGGATGGTGATATTTGGTATCAATCCGCGCGTGTAGATAGCTATAATGAGCTATTGTATGATCAGCTATTACCTTATGTTTATGGTTGCCGCTGCTCACGAAAAGCTTTAGCTGACTATGAAATATATCCCAGATTTTGTTTACCAGACCCTAAGACTGCAGCTTATGACTCCAATAAGCTATTGTACAAGCAACAAAAAATACAGCATTTAACGGATAAAAAGGTAAGAATTCAGTTGCCCAATCACAGCATCGGATTTATAGATGGTATTCAGGGCATACAGTGGTCCAATCCCCAGCAAAGCTTAGGAGATGTGGTGTTACGCCGGGCAGATGGTACTATTAATTACTTCTTGGCAGCCAGTATTGATGATGGTCTCCAAGGCATTACCCATGTTATGCGTGGCTTAGATATTTTGCCCTTAACTACGGCACAAATCTCCATTATGCGTTATCTAAACTTGCCAGCTGTTGAGCACTGGTATCACCTACCTTTGGTAGAAAATCACTACGGTCAAAAGCTATCAAAACAAAACCTAGCCACCCCCATTGATACCCTAACCCTACCGAAGTGTCAAAACCTAATTCAAAAGGCACTAACCTTGCTCAAACAGCCGGCAGTAGAGCTAGATAAGCCAGAGGTCATGTTACAGCAAGCCATCGCACAGTGGCGCTTAGATCCCTTACAGCATCAAAGCGTGCTAGGTAAAGTATAGCTCTCATCTAAGCCTGACACAGCAAATAAACCACAAATAAAAAGGCCGTATAACATATATACGGCCTTTTCTCTTACTTTATTTTTAATGATCAATTATTTTTATGATTAATCATTAACTATAAAGCATAAAGTTAGTAATGGCGACATTGAGCCGTAGGTATTTGTGAAGTTTTCTTATGGATATTTAATAAGATACCGACCATGATTAAGCTAATCAACATAGAAGATCCCCCATAACTAAAGAAAGGTAGAGTCAGCCCCTTAGTGGGCATTAATCCCATGTTCATTCCTGCGTTAATCACACCTTGACCAATAAAGATTACCGCAAAACCAAAGGCTGTATAGCTCAAGCGCATTTGACGGTTTTTTAGTGCTATATAACTAATACGCATGGCACTAGCGATCACCAAAGCTTCTAAAGCCAGTACAGTGAGTACGCCTACCAAACCCAACTCTTCAGCGGTAATAGCTAATAAAAAGTCGGTATGAGCTTCAGGTAGATGAGCCAGCTTCTGTACACTTTCGCCATAACCCACGCCTGTCACTTCACCGCGGCCAAAAGCAATTAAGCTACGGGCCAACTGATAATCAGAGCCTTGAATATCATCGAAAGGGTCTAAGAAGGAGGTAGCACGGGTCATACGATACTCTTGGAACATCACCGCATAAGCCGCTCCCAATAAGACGGCTAATAATAAAAACCCAGACTGGCTCCAAGGCGCACCGCCCACAAAGAATATGGCTAAAATAACCCCAATGATAATCACCAAAGACCCAAAGTCAGGCTGTGATAAAAACAGACCCACCAGCACCATAACTAGCACGCCCATACGGAAGATACCCCCGTAGCCTTGGCGCACTTCTGTCCCCCGGCGTACCACAAAGTCAGCAGTAAACATCACCATCACAAGCTTAGCCAGCTCCGCTACCTGAAAGTTAAAGGAGCCAATCTCAATCCAGCGCTTAGAGCCATTAATAGCGTCCCCAAACAGCAAGGTGGCTAATAACAATGCAAGAACTATCAGCAGTGCCGAGGCCAGAGTGAACATATCATATAGCCACAAAAGGCGTACTTTGTAAGCCATAAACCCTGCTACTAGCCCCAAGCCCATGTACATTAATTGATGCTTAAAAAAGTAAAGCGGTTCAATATCATGCATATTGGCAAAAGGAATGGAGGCTGAAGCCACCATGATAAGGCTTAACACCATCAGACAGCTGACGCTGGTAATCAGCACGCTTCCTGCTGATGGCATTGAAAATACGCCGGTACTATTTTGCTTACGTTTGGACAGAGCATTTGGAGTGTAGCCAGATGCATTAGCTGTATCTTTTGCCATAGGGTATCAACTGTACTTAAAACTATTTTTTAATAATTTGGGTTAATAGAATAAATCACAATCCAAATTAGGACTTCAATGCAGTGACAAGCTGACAGAAATGGTCACCGCGCTCATTGTAGCTACTATACTGATCAAGACTTGCACAGGCAGGAGACAGTAAAACTGCCGCCACTTGTGACAAACTGCTGCTCAATAATTGCTGAGCCTTATCCATAGCTTGATCTAAAGTCTGATAAAGATGTAGCTGCACCTCATCAGATAAGTCGGCTTGATTTAAGTGCTCAGCAATCAGCTGACCATCTTCACCAATTAACAATACCTGAGTCACATATTTGTTGATTAAAGGTGCCAGCTCAGCGAAGTTTTGACCTTTGCCCTGACCACCTAAGATCAGTATTAATTTGGTTTTACCATTGCTCTGTCCACTATAAACAGACCCAAGGCCTAAGATAGCCGCTAGTGTTGAACCTACATTGGTTCCTTTGGAATCATTAAAGTAATCTATGCCTGCCACATTATCCACAAATTGACAACGGTGTGGCAGTCCTGAAAACTCTTGTAACGTTTGCAGCATACTTTCCATAGCAACACCTGCCAACTCACCCAACGCGAGAGCCGCTAAAGCATTTACTAAATTGTGTTTGCCTTTTATTTTTAGCTTATCTGCTGCTATTAATTTTTTGGTGCCTTTGGCCAAATAAATACTGCCATCACCTTCGGTAATCAGCCCATATTCTTCCAAGTCTGGCGCATTTGAACCAATGCTGAGTCGAGGCGTATTATCAGCAATCAACGGTCTGGATAATGCATCATCACGGTTCACTACAATAGACTGCGCCCCTTGGAAGATACGGTGCTTGGCTTGATGGTAACCGAGCATATCACCATGACGGTCTAAGTGATCTGGCGACATATTTAGCACTGTGGCTACTTTTGCACCAAGGTCGGTGACGGTTTCTAACTGAAAACTAGACAGCTCTAAAACTGCCAGCTCCATTTGGTCACCCAACTGTTCATCTTCTAATAGACTTAACGCGGGCACCCCAATATTGCCGCCAACGCCGACCTTGATACCAGCCTCTTTAGCCATCAGCCCCAATAAGGTAGTCACGGTGCTTTTGGCATTAGAGCCTGTTATGGCAACGATAGGCGCACTGCAAGCTTCTTTGAACAATTGGATGTCACTGACAATGGCAATGCCAGCTTGTTTGGCTTGAGCCACAGCAGGTGTAGTTAAGGGTACCCCTGGGCTAATAATAATTCGTTCAGCTTGCAATAAAAGCTCAGCATCAATATCACCAAAGGCTCGGATTTCGATAGCTGGATTTAATTGATCGGCCAATTTAGGGGCGGCATTACCATCAGTAACCGCAACATTATAACCGCGCTTTGCTAGATAATTGGCTGTCGCCAAACCCGAGCGCCCCATACCAATGACTACTTGTAGCCCACTGCCCTTTTGAATAAGTGCTGATGGCAGGCTCTCAGACTGTGTATTGCCTTGATATTGGTCACTGGGCTGATAATGGCCCACACTTGATGCCTGCTTAGACTCAAGGTTCGAGGAAGCTTGATTGTTGCTATGCAACGTATTGTGTAACGCATTTTGTGACTTATAAGCTGTAGTATCTACCGAAGAGCTATTGGCATCGGTTAGGGTTGGGTCAGTACTCATGGTCTGTCCTTGTTTCTATATTGTGCTATGATGCACCCATTTTTGTAGTAATATGTAGCCCCTATTTACTTTTACTGCTACTTACACTAGCTATTCAACCTGAATCGACGGCAGCTTGCTGTCATTGTCACAGAATTAATCAATGTTGAAATTAAAATAGGGTACTAAGTCGTTGCTAGGGATGGAAGGTGTTTATTCTACCATGAGCCTAACCTCTATGAACTGAATTTACTTACGTTTCTGTGGTCATATCTTTGTTTTTTTGACATGATAAAGTGGGCTATGTTTAGAAGCGTCACCTCATGCTGATATTTACCGATCAATATCATTTCACTATAACACCACTGTTGTGATGTGAATAATTTATGACAGTATTTTCATCAATAAGATAGCATACCTCTGATGAGCTGTATGGCCGATAGCCTACCGTAAATTTTGGTAATAGCGCTTACATGACAGCACCGGCTACTTTCGTCTATTTTTTAGTTTCATATCCCTATAAAATACAACTTAACAAATAATCGACCCAAACACTATGCCCAAATCTATGCTTATAACAGTACCTTCCTTAAATACGCTAAAAGACGAGTGGTTCTCAAATGTGCGAGGTGATGTGCTTTCAGGATTAGTCGTTGCCTTAGCCCTTATCCCTGAGGCCATTGCCTTCTCTATTATCGCCGGTGTAGATCCCAAAGTCGGATTATACGCCTCATTTTGTATTGCCGTAGTTATTAGCTTCGTTGGCGGTCGCCCCGGTATGATTTCGGCAGCCACTGGGGCTATGGCTTTGGTTATGGTAACTTTGGTCGCTGATCATGGCCTACAATATTTGCTTGCCGCTACCTTATTGTGCGGGGTGATTCAATTCTTTATGGGCGTGTTCAAACTGGGTAACTTGATGCGCTTTGTGTCACGCTCAGTGGTCATTGGCTTCGTTAACGCCTTGGCCATCTTAATTTTTATGGCCCAGTTACCAGAGCTAAATCCAGCTATGGAGCGAGTCGGCCTGACAGTATATCTGATGACCGCTGCAGGACTGGTTATCATCTACGGTTTTCCGCTTATCCCTAAAATTGGCAAAATCATTCCCTCTCCGCTTATCTGCATTGTCGGCTTAACCGCAGTGGCCTTATATATGGGCTTAGATATTCGCAATGTGGGTGATATGGGCGAGCTGCCAGACACTCTACCTATATTCTTACTGCCTGATATCCCTCTTAACCTTGAAACCTTATTAATTATCGCCCCTTACTCTATGGCATTGGCAGTGGTAGGTTTGCTAGAGTCGATGATGACCGCCACTATTGTTGATGATTTGACCGATACCCCAAGTGATAAAAATCGGGAATGTCGTGGTCAAGGTATCGCCAACGTTGCCTCAGGATTCTTCGGCGGTATGGCAGGCTGTGCCATGATTGGTCAGTCAGTTATTAACGTTAAATCTGGTGGACGCACCCGCCTGTCTACCTTTATCGCAGGTGCAGTCCTGCTCATCATGGTGGTGTTCTTAAGTGATTGGGTAAGCCAAATTCCAATGGCAGCACTGGTAGCAGTAATGATTATGGTCTCTATCGGCACCTTTAACTGGGAGTCTATCCGTGAGTTTAAGACCCATCCCATGTCATTTAACGTGGTGATGTTAGCTACGGTCATTACCACAGTATTTACTCATAACTTAGCATATGGTGTATTGGTTGGTGTGCTTTTATCCTCGCTATTCTTCGCCAATAAGATTGGACAGTTCTTAAGTGTGGTCAGTGAGCTCGATGATGAAAATAATACCCGCTATTACTACGTTCAAGGGCAAGTTTTCTTCAGTTCAACGACACTATTCTTAGACAGCTTTGATACTAAAGAAGCGTTAGATAAAGTAGTTATTGATGTGAGCCAAGCCCACTTCTGGGATGTCACTGCTGTAGACACCTTAGACAAGTTAGTGATTCGTTTTCAACGCGAAGGAATTGATGTTAAAGTAGTGGGGCTAAACAGTGCGAGCCGCACCATTATTGATAAGTTCTCAATTCACGACCGTCGTGATATCGGCTTACTAGACTAGAGCACCCTAAAGCGCCTCTGTAGTCTAATCTAAGTAGCCAAGTCCAGTTAATCCCACTCTAGCCTTGCTTGAGTGGGACACTTATTTTAAGGAAAAGGGATATTTCCCTGTTTGAGTGATTTTTATGAGTAATTTAAGAGAGAATAGTGTCATTGCTAGTCTTGATTGTCCCAATCATGTACAGGCCGTACTTGAGGCCAGTATGTGGGCAGCCAAGAACTTACACGCACCCATAGGCCTATTGTACGCCGCCCCTACTGTACAGCACAAGGAGGCCTTGGATTATTCAGGGTGCCTGGTCGCCGATGATGGCACGAACTTACTTAATCAATTAACCTTGGAAGAAAAGGACAGCAATGGCAAGCTGCGTGATCAAGGGCGATTGCTACTAAAGCAGGCGTATAATTATTGTAAGCAGCACCAAGGCCGCTATCAGCATCAACTTTATTACTTGCATCGCCATGCCTCTATCCCTGAAAGCTTGGATTATGTCGATGAAAGTGCCCAATTGGTCGTTCTTGGTCATCAAGTAACCTGCAAAGACACCTTATCTCAGCTGATACGAGCCAGCCGCTGCCCTGCCTTGGTCACTCATGAGAACTTTAAAATTCCAAAAACTGCACTTTTTGGCTTTGATAACCGACCAACCTGCCATGCCTTACTGGATTGGTTGTGTAGCACCTCATTAATTAGAAATTTAAGCCTGCATGTAGTGATGGTCGGAGAGGATAATGAGCGTAATAAAGAGGCGCTACGTGAAGCCTATGCCCGATTAACTCAATCAGGAATTAACTGCAAAAAAACTTTGCTAGATGGCAATGATGTCACCAACGCCTTGATATCTTATCAGCAACAAAACAAGCTGGACCTACTGATAACAGGGGCTTTTGGTGAGTCTCGTTTGCATGAGCTATTGCATGGCAGTAACACCCGTAAATTACTAAAAGCCAGTCAGAGCCCCTATTTGCTGTATCCAAAAATGTAGCTAATCTAATATTGGCAACAAGCACTAGGAAAACTGTGTGACTTTGTTTGTTTTTGAAATGCGAGTATTCCTAGCGTCCTACTTAACTCTCAATGCTTGTTTGGCCAAAAGTGACACAAGATGGCAGGGATAAAGAATAGAATCGATAGATAAATGATACTCATCGCGCCAAATTGGGGCAAATAGGCTAAGGTTAGGCCGGCAACCCAAGTAGCCTATCATCATGATTGACCAAGTAACTATCATCATAATTGAAGATTAAACTCCCTGGCCCCCACCAAGGTAACGACTGCTTTGACCTTTGTCACCTACTTGCTCAGTATGCCGCCTCAGTATGCTACCTCAGTCTACACATAGTCACTGACAAACCAAAAAGCAACCCCCATAGCATGACTGAAATTACCGACTCAATACCGAAAATAAGTAACCCAGACTAATCCCATCTTAAGTACAATACTATATCCATAATTTCTGTAATTATTTACTGATTATCATCACCATAAGTACGCACAATAACTAATGCGTCATCACTATTGATAGCTACTCAACCGAGCTATTTGTCTCTTAGCCTACAATCAATGAGATATCACAAATTACTAACCAATGGCTAACCTTCTCTTGTTAAACTTAGTTATAATAATTCAGTTATTGCTTGATATGGTGCACGCTTAATTGGTGCATTATAAGTCTAATACGCACTATTTTGATGCATTTTTAGCCCTAAAAACGTCATCCCCCTTCGTTTTTAGTTGGCACAATTCTTGAAACAATGACATCAAAGACAATAGCTAAATAGACGTATTAACAAGCCGTTTGTTGTAAATCACTCAATCAAAATATTATCAAAGTCATTAATAAGGATCTCCTATGAAATTGATTACCGCTATATTAAAACCTTTTAAATTAGATGATGTGCGTGAAGCTTTATCTGAAATTGGTGTGAAAGGCGTCACAGTTACTGAAGTAAAAGGTTTTGGTCGTCAAAAGGGCCATACTGAATTGTATCGCGGTGCAGAGTATGTGGTCGACTTTCTACCTAAAGTTAAAGTAGAAGTTGCTGTAACGGATGAGATGGTAGAGCCTGCCATTGAAGCCATTACCCGCATTGCAAGTACCGGCAAAATTGGTGATGGTAAAATCTTTATCTCCCCTCTTGAGCAAGTTATTCGTATCCGTACTGGTGAAACAGGTCCTGACGCTATCTAAGCTGTGATCGATCACAGCACTCATTTCGGCTTTTTAAGATCAAGAACTTAAATCGCCACTACAAATGATATCCAGACAATCTTGAGCACATTCCAAGGGGGAATCTTAATGGAAAACCAAATCTTTGAACTACAATACGCCCTAGACACCTTTTACTTTTTAATCTGTGGTGCACTTGTTATGTGGATGGCAGCAGGGTTTGCTATGCTAGAAGCAGGTCTAGTCCGCTCCAAAAACACCACTGAAATTTTGACCAAAAATATAGGTCTATTCGCTATTGCCTGTACCATGTATATGATTTGCGGTTATCACTTTATGTATGGTGGCGGCATTTTCTTAGAAGGCATTATGGGGGGTGATACTCTCGTCGCGGATGCTTTAGCTGCTTCAGCCGAAAATGGTTTTGAGGGCGACTCTGTTTACTCATCTGCTGCAGACTTCTTCTTCCAAGTAGTATTTGTAGCCACTAGTATGTCTATCGTATCAGGGGCTGTAGCTGAACGTATGAAGCTTTGGGTATTCTTTGCCTTTGCTATCATCATGACCGGCTTTATCTATCCGATGGAAGGCAGCTGGACTTGGGGTGGTAATGAAGTTCCCTTCATTGGTGCGCTAAACTTCACTGACTTTGCAGGTTCTGGTATTGTGCATATGGCCGGAGCTGCCGCTGCACTAGCAGGCGTATTATTACTAGGTGCTCGTAAAGGTAAATATGGTAAGAATGGTGAAATTCGTGCTATCCCAGGTGCCAATCTACCCCTTGCAGCTTTAGGTACGCTTATCTTATGGTTGGGTTGGTTCGGCTTTAATGGAGGTTCGGTATTAAAGCTAGGTGATATCGCTAATGCAAACTCTGTAGCTATTGTATTCATGAATACTAATGCAGCGGCGGCTGGTGGTGCTATTGGTGCCCTAATTATTGCTCGTCTTATCTTTGGCAAAGCCGATTTAACCATGCTATTAAACGGTGCATTAGCAGGTTTGGTAGCCATTACTGCCGGTCCTGATACTCCTACACCATTATTAGCAACTGTGTTTGGTATGATTGCTGGTGTAATTGTTGTATTCTCTATTCTAGCATTGGATAAAATGAAAATTGACGATCCGGTTGGTGCTATCTCTGTCCACGGTGTGGTCGGCTTCTTTGGGGTAATGATTGTACCGATTACTAATTCTGATGCTTCATTCTTAGGTCAGTTAGGCGGCGCAGCGGTTATCTTTATCTGGGTATTCGTAACAAGCTTAATCGTTTGGGGTATTCTTAAAGCAGTGGTTGGTCTACGTATCTCAGAAGAAGATGAATATGAAGGCGCTGACCTTTCAGAATGTGGCCAAGAAGCCTATCCTGAATTTGTTAAATAGTCACTGATTAAGAGATTCTCTCTTATAACAAATCAATACAGAAAGTGAAAAAGGAGCCTTAGCGCTCCTTTTTTGATACTAAGTTAATCAGATGGTGGTGGTCTATTATTGCCTATGCATCAAGTGCTACGCCTGTATCCAGCGTACAATACGCTCCTCAAGATCCTCTTCATTGACCTGCTTTTCACTAACACAGCGCCCTGCCACACCTACACCTGCCTTACGCATTCCTTGCTTGGTCAGCTCTATATCTTGGGTCAATAACAAGTGCCATTTAGGTAAAGCTTCACCCAAATATATCCGCTTATAAGCACAGTTGCTCGGTAACCACATCATATCTGGCAGCTTATCGGCTGTTAAAGACACACACTCCGGCACAAACTGATGCCTATTGTCGTAGTTTGAGCAATAACCAGTACTACAATCCAGCAGCTTACACGCCACATCTGTGTATTCCACTTCATAAGGTGAGTCAGGGTCATCCAAGAACTTCTCAAGACAACAGCCGCCGCAGCCATCACACAAAGCTTCCCACTCGGCTGTGGTCAGCTGGTCTAGGGAGTATTTTTCCCAGAAATTTGCTCTTAACTGCTCGTCACCCACGATAATTCCTCGCTTTGTCGTTTAACTTTGCTGTTTTTTTTAACCACTTTCTTTATCTTAAGCTTTGTCTAAAGCCACTGCCAAAATGATAGACAGCAGACTAATAGATTAAGCCTCGGGAATCAATACAAACCGATAGTAACCTGTAAAGCCTGTTCACATTTCTTAAATCGAAACTATGAGTAATCTTTGTTATGTTATTAGAAGTTAGATGCAAAACCTATGTAATAAATGGCCTTTAGTAAGTAATAAACGACCTGTAATAAACTGTATTCAATAAAAACAACAAACCCATAAATCAATAAGGACATCATCGATGAGTATTAAAACGTACGAAATCAAAACCACTGCTGACTATGGCATGGAGCTAATCAGCTATATTGCCCTTCCAGAAAATGCCACTGATGAAAACTCAGTACCAGGTATTTTAGTTGCTCCAGAATGGTGGGGCGTGGTTGAGCACCCCCGCAAAGTCACTGAACGTTTAGCTGAAGCTGGATTTGCTGCTATTGCAATGGATGTCTATGGTGAGGGCAAGCTGACCACAGACGCGGCTCAAGCCAATGAGTGGATGACGCAAATGCTAAACGACCAAGATAAATTAATGGGTCGTTGCCGTGCGATACTAAACGACTTTGCCGACCAGCTTCCTGTTGATGGCAATCGTTTGGGCATAGCGGGATATTGTTTTGGCGGCAAAATCGCGTTAGATATGGCCCGTGAAGGTATGCCAGTTAAAGCTGTCGCAACTTTCCACGGCAACCTATCTCCTAAGCAGCCTGCTGAAAAAGGCAAATTTAACGCTAAAGTTTTGGTCGCTCATGGTCGTGACGACAGCATGGTCTCTATGGACGATGTTGAAAGCTTTAAACAAGAAATGGACAATGCCGGCGTTACCTACACAGTTGATGTCTATGACAATGCCAAGCACGGCTTTACCAATCCAAATGCAGACCAACGTGCAGCGGATAACGGCGTTGACTTAGGTTACAACGAAACAGCAGCCAATGAAAGCTGGAACAAAATGATTAACTTTATGCGTGACCAGCTACAATAACTATAACTGCTATAAACAAGTTTATCGATAGAGTAAGCCTTTAAGCTTCATATAGCTTAAAGGCTTTTTTAATGTCTGTAAGCTTTATTAGCTCATATTAGAATGGATACTTCCTAAAATATGAGGGACTACAATGATACTGTTTTTTGAAAGCTACCGAGAAGCTGCT